>JBBRJN010000244.1:0-5488 GCA_038219365.1 Kiritimatiellia bacterium
CGACTGGAGCAAGCGCCCCACCGCCAGCACCGCTGCAAGCCCCAACAATACCGCCAACACCAACGGAATGAAATTCTTCATTCTTATCCTTTCATGGGCAGACACACAGGTCTGCCCCTACTATCGTTCTTCGCCCCAGGCAAAGCCGCATGTGCCTGTTTCTTTTTCCCAAACCATCAACAGCATCCGCTGTTTCCGCCGGGTCCAGATCATCAGCTCAGAGCGGGCCGATAACCGTCCCAGCGCAATCGTTTTGTTCAGCGCCCAGCCCGCCGCGCCGAGTGTCATCGCCAGCTCGTTACGCACGCCCTCCACGGTCCCGCCCATCTGTCCGGACTGCTGCCACGTTTGCCCGGAACGGTCGTCCGTCGACAACACCTCGGCGAGCGGCGGCAACGGCACCTTCAGCCATTTACTCTCCGGTTCTCTTTCCACCACATGCCACACCTGCTGAGTCTCCGCTGCGGCTTCGCACGCCACACCGCCAAGCAGCAGCCCGCAAAGGACGAAACGCCTGCTATTCATAAGGCCACTTCTCTTTGGCGATGTCACGCCACTTCGTCGATACCTCGCCGCACCCGCTCACGCCGTACTTGTTGCGGATGAAACTGGCCTCAGCCTCGTCCTTCGTGCGCATCAGCACGACATGCCGCTGATCCTTCTTGTCACGGCCGCGCAGCTCCTGGACCTGATTCGGCGCACCGGAATCGTAGATCTCGTGACCGGTGTTGAACATGTACCGCAACCAATCCGGCAGCTCCACGCGCACCGTAACCTGCCCGCTCGCCACATGGCTCCAGTCATACGTCTTGTCGATCTTCCCGTCACCCGAGGTCGGCTTATGCCACGGATTCGGCGAGCCATCCGCATCCGCAAAGAAATACCGGTGAAGCGTCCCGGTATCGATCTCGCCTTTGTCGTCATAGCGGAGTCCCTTGTTCCACGCCACATAGCGCTCCGCGATCACCAGCTGCTGCCGCGTCACAATCAGGTCGCCGAGCCAAAAGATTCCGCCCAGCAAAATCATGTACAACGGAATAACCAAGACGGTCTCCATCAGAATCGCTCCCGCTTCCGACCGTTTGCCGCGCGTGCTGCTTTTTGCTTGGTTGCCCATGTTCATGTTTTTATTATACAGAGCTAAGACCCTGCTCCTCAAGCTGAAAACACCCGATTCCTACTGGCTCCAGGAGACATACTGCCCATGCCGCTTATACGCTTGCCCCTTGGCCACGCCTGCACCGCCGTCAGCCAGCGCCTGACCGGCACCTGCCGCCAGCCAGAGCAACGCTGCGAACATCCAAATCCGTTTCATCGCTTGTCCTCCTCCGGCCCTGCCGCCGGCATCCGTTCAGTGCAGTGCCCAGCCCTCGGCCCCGCCGTAGGAGACTTCCGCACCTTCGTTCATGCCCTTCGGCGCACCCTGCGCGCCGGGTGCGCCACCGCCGCCGTAAAGCGGCTGCCACGCGCCTTTGACCGCATTCAAAACCTGCCCCGCCGTTTCGCCTTGCCAGCCGTGATTCTTACCCTTGGCCAACGCCCTGTGCAGCGGAATCAGCTCGGCGTCCCAATCGCTGGTTTTGAGGTTCCACAGCTTGTCGCCGCTGTTGTCCTCATACGTCACCTCGTACTTGCCCTTGCAGTCGTTTCGCGGCTTCGGGTTATATCCCGCGATAGCCGCCGTGGCCGCCCACATATAGCGGTTCCCACCATTCACGGTGAAAGGTTTCAGGATACCCTCCGCTCCAGGGTTGAACAAAAACTCGAAGGGGTTGTTGGCGCGCCGCGTCAAGCCGACCACCACGCTGCCGCCCTTGGCAAAAAACTCCTCCTTCAGAACCTGCGGCTGCGCCAGCGCCGTGATGTAGTAGTTCTCGTCGTAAATCTCAGAGTCGTCCCCCTTAACCCGGTTCGAGCCCGAGGTTTGCGAGACAATCACGCAGGCACCGTCGGCAATCTCCCACACTGAACTGCAATAGTCCCATTCCGAAATCAGAATCGGGTGACCGCGCTTATACTGGCGTTGAAGCCCCGGCCCCTCGCTTTTGTACTTCTTCACAAACCAATCGTCGGTTCCTCGCTGAAAAACCTCCAGGGCGCTCGAACCCTCTTCGGGAATGGCATCCGAGTGGCGCAGAAAATCCTCCTCTTCCTTCTGTTCAAGTATGCGGAAGTTCTTGGTCCGCGGACTCTCTTCCTGCCTCAACGCATACATGATGTTGCCGCCCCCCGCAAAACCGTCATTCCACGTATCAACCGCATTTTGTTTCAAGATCTCTTCGACCGTCTTCTTGATCCGCTTCGGCAGTTTGTTGAGGAGCTCAACCTCTTTCTCGTTCATCGCATCGATATTTTCGCGGCATTTATCAATCGGTCCAGCCAATGCGTTGTAGCTTTTACCTTGCGCGGCGGCCGACTGCCGCGCCGACTTGATCTGATCGGTGGTCACGAGCGTATGCTTGTTGAGCATAATTTTTTTGTGGCTGGCATAGTTTCCGATGGACGCCCCATACCCAGTCACGTAAGACGGAACACCCCGGTTGCAGGTGCTGGGCATGTTGTACATTTCCATCTTGAAATTATCGCGTTCCCAACGCTTGAGGGTCAGCATCAGCCATTTGTCGACGATGTAGTCCATCTCCATCCGGACCATCTGCACATACGTCCACGACATCGCCCGGTTGATCGCCGCCAGGCGACTGTTGCAGTCCGCCTGCACAATGGCACCCGAATAGGCGCCGGCGTCCGCCCCGTTCTGCACCTCCACGCGCTGCCGTACCGTCTCGCCGATCGCATAGACCGAGCAGGCCATCATGAAAAGCGTTAGAAAAACGATCACGGTGATGGCCAAAACCACCCCGCTCTCGTCCTTCCACAACCGCACTGCGGCTCTGTTCGCTGCCCTAAACATGACTTCTATCGCAAGGACCCCTTAATGCCTCACGGGCACAAACACCGTTTTCCAGTTCGTCGTGGCGCCGTGAGGCGCTTCTCCTCTGCTACCAGCCTGCGGCCGGTATTCCCGTCTTGGCCACCGTGACATACGGTTTCGGCAAAACAACCGCCTCGGTGAACCGCATGTGAGGATAAAAAACCATATCCGACTGACCGATGTTTCCGGTCGTGTCAACCGGCTGCTGTTTGACATATTCCTGTCCGCTTGCCCAAGGGTTCATGACCCACCCGATCATCGGCCCGACCAGCGGGAAAAGCAGTGCGAAATCATGCGTCACCGTGGCCCTGACATTCCAGCGACCGACGTCTTGGATCCGCGCCCTCGTCTTACGTCCTACGCCGCCGGAGTCGGGGATCGCGCCCCAGCCCGGGATTTGCTTATCGGGCTCGCCGTCCGTTCGGCCGTGCACGATCCACGCGCACACCTGTTCGGCGGCCTGCTGCCCGGCCTTTTCGTATTCGCCCTTTTCGCAGACCAAGGCCGCACGGGCCGCACAGAACGCCGCGTAGTGAACCACCTGCTTGGCCATCCACATGTGGGCGAACTGCATGCAGGCCAGCATCAGCGTCAAGATCAGCGGGAAGGCCAAGACAAACTCCAGCATCACCGATCCGGAACGCACAAACGACGCTTCGCAGGTGCGTACCCGCCGGGCCGCCCGCAGGGGGTTAAATCTGTGAGCAAACCTTTTCATAAGCCAAAATCCGGCGGGCCGGGTTGTCCTAACCCACCCGCAAGCTACCACACCAGCGCCACGATCAGGCCGACCGCGATGGGCACGCTGAAGGGGATGCGATACCGCGCCGACTCTTTCGGCGGCAAAGAGGCGGCACCCGCTTGGCGGTCATAGCGCCAGTCGAACGCGCAGCGCATGAAGTGCCTTAGGCGCGCACCGTCGAGCTGCCCCGAAACAAGCATCGCCACGCCCATCACCAGCCCCGCCAGCGACGTCACCCAAAGCATCAACAACAACTTGCTCCACCCGATGATGGCACCGACGGCGAAGAGCATCTTCACATCTCCGCCGCCGGCCCCGCGCATCAGAAAGGGAACAAGCAGGAACGCTCCGGCCCCAGCCGCAGCGGCAAAACCGTCAAGAAAAAACGGCCAGCCGCCAAACCCGAGCCTTCCGGCCAAAGCCACCGCGGCACCGCCCAAGGTCAGCCAATTGGGCAAGATGCGCCATTTGAGATCGAAATAACAAAGGACGCAACTCCAAGCAGCCCCCATGAGCAGAGGGATCAAACCGAGCATCGATTGAAGCATAGTCGGAGCCATTCCCACGCGCAAGCTAGCTTATTGGTCAGCATGCGATTTACGATAGGTATCGCTTTGCGTCTCCGCAGTCGCCGCTTCTCCCTTCGCCTTGGACGCACTCTTCGCTGCAGCCACAGACTCGCCTGCAATGGCATGGGTCGAGGTGGCAAGGCTGGACACGATCCCGCGGCCGAACAACATCACCGCCACCACGGCAGCCGCCGCAACCAACACGGCCAAGATGACGTATTCCATCATCACGCCACCCGCGCGGTCGCCCATCAGGCGACACAAAACCTGCTTGATCCGACTCTTTTTCCAGTTTTTCATGGTCATCTCCTTTGGCGAACGACTCGCCCCATACCCGCCTCATCCACCCGTTTGATTTAAACGGGTCACGGCAGTGGCAGGCAAATACCGCTCATGATCATCCGATAACATTGGACAAACGCATTGCCCAAAACACCGAAATCCTCGCCTGAAACCGCATTGTTAGCTGAAAACGTCCGCCCGCTGACATTCACCAACTCGGTCGACACGCCCACCAGCGGAAGAACGATCAAGGCCGTAAGCAACACATATTCCATCAGCACATCGCCACGCTCATCGAACAAGCGGTCTGCCCAGATAGTGAATCGCTTTTGCCTTGGTACTTTCATACATTCACCAAATCCGTGTGATTAAGTTCTTCATGATGTAAGTGAATATACTCCTCTCAAAATGAGCGCGCAAGAATATTTTTGGTGTTTAAAACACTGCGCGTGCGACGCAAATACACCTTGCCCGTTGTCATCAAATACTGTACCATTTTACTTAAGTTTTGGATATGTTTTTTTCGTATGCACACGCCAAGCAAATTGGGACGCCTTATGAAGTTTAAAACCCTCCTTTTTTCCGGCCTCGTCCTAACGCTCTTATGTCTGGGCGTCTGGACCGCCAAACGCCGAACCGCGCCCCGTGCCGAGGCCAACGCGCACCTGCTGACGAGCGTCCAGACCCAGCCGAAACCCACGCTGGCGCACCTACCCGCCTTGGGAGGTGTCTCTTCCACAGTTTCTACAGCCTCCGCGGTGAAGCCTGCGGCGGGCGGTCCCGCCAACCTTACCGACGAGGCGTTATCCGCGCTTCGCAGCGCGTTTACCCCGCCGCGTTTCACCGAACGTTCCGACCTGCCGACCGGACGCCAGACCTTGCTCTCGAACCGGCTGCTCGTCAGCCCCGAGGCGCGGTCCATCCCGAAATCCCCTTCCGGCAAGCAGTCCCCTTCCCCCCGCA
>JBBRJN010000245.1:0-5443 GCA_038219365.1 Kiritimatiellia bacterium
ACCCCCGGAACGAACGTCGAGAAGGATGGCAAACTCTATACGCCACACACGCTTAATTCCACGTCCAAGACCTACAACGGCGACCAGTGGGTCACTGTCGAAATTGAGGCCCGCAACTCGGAGCGCATCACCCTGCGTCTAGAAGGAGAGACCGTGCTCGCATACGAAAAGCCGCAGTACGATCCGAAAGACAGCGACGCCAAAAAACTGATCGAAGCCAACAGAGGGAAACTGCTGATCGACGGAGGAACGATCTCTCTGCAATCGGAAAGCGCCCCGGTTGACTTCCGCAAGGTCGAGATTAAACCTCTTGCCCCCTGAGCGAACCTTACCGTTTCTTTCCGATTTTTATTTTTATCGTAACGCCGCTGCCGTTTCAGGTGTACAGGTGAATGTCACGCCTCTGAGGAAACCGCACCGTGCGGCCCAAAGAGCGGCACCCCGCATCCAACTACTGAAAAGGAGTTCCTGTCATGAAGAAGACCCTGTTGATCCTCGGCGCAGCCCTTTGCCTGCAAAGCGGGCTGACCCGCGCGGCAGACCTGAAAGACTTCCCTTCGCAAACCCGCTGGGTGTTGAACCTGGACCTCAAGGCGGCCCAAGCATCTCCCCTCGTGAACTACCTAGCGGAAAAAATTGATGAGCCAAAACGGCTAGATGCCAAAAACAAACTGGCTGCGATCAAAGCCCTGTTCGGAGTCGATCTCCTCAAGGACATCGACCATCTCGTGATTGTCGGCAACGGTGATGCGGAAAAAGGCGGCACCGCCTATGTCTACGGGACCTTTGATTCGCAGCGCCTCACAACGATCCTCGCCGGAGGAAAAAACTACACGTCCATCGACCACAACGGCTTCAAGATGCAGAGCTGGCAAGATGACAACGACAGTAAACAAAAATATCTCTCGTTCGCCAAACCCGGACTGGCCCTGCTTTCCAGCACGCAGAACACCCTTGCCGATGCGCTGGATGTGCTCGCGGGAAAAAAGGCGGGGCTCGCCTCAGACTCCCCGCTCAGCGAAGCTTTCGTGCGCTCCCCGCAAACGCTGTTCTCGATCTACGCCATCGATGTCGGCTCGATTGTGGGACAAGATCCCAAGGCCGAGATGCTTAAGCAGGCGCAGGCGCTCTCCCTGCGCGTGCAGACGCTCAATACCGACACACTCGAAGCCGCCGTGTCCGTAACCGCAGCCTCCAACGAGACCGCCCTGCAGATCCATCAGGCTGCCATGGGCATCCAGGCGCTTATGCTGCTGCAGGCGGCAACCAAGCCGGAAGCGGCCACGCTCGCCTCGCTGGCGCAGATCAGCAGCAAGGAGCGCACCGTCGGAATCACCCTGAAGCTCCCCAAAGACATCATCGAGAAAGCGGTCAAAGACCACCAAGCCCAGCAGGCTGCCGCAGCCGTCCCGGTGGCGCCAGCCCCGGCCGCGGCAAACTAAGACGTGTCTCTTCGCGACGCCGTGGATGAAACCGTACAGAATGATGACAGCCTAAGGCAGGCCATGCGCGCGGTTGCCGCCGGCGACACCAACGCCTTCCGCGATATCGCGGTGGCGTTGGATCCACGCCTGGCACGTTTTTTTGCCCAGCTTGGCGTGCCTGATTCGGAGCGTGATGACCTGTTTCAAGAAACCTGCCTGCGCCTCTATCGCGCGGCAGACGCATACGACCCAAGCCGCGCATTCTTGCCATGGGCATTGACCGTCGCCCGCCGAGTCATGCTAAACTGGCACCGCGCGCGAAAGCCCACGGTAGAGCTCGAAAGGGCGGGCGCGGTGCCGGCTGAACAGCCGTCGCCGGGTGCAGGCGCGGAGGCCGACATCTGGGTTTTCGCTCGCGCCCGGCTTTCGGGTGCGCAGTACGAGCTGCTCTGGCTGCGATACGGAGAGGACCTGGGACCGGCCGAGATCGCCACGGTGACCGGGCGGAACGCTGTGCATGTGCGCGTGCTCCTGCATCGTGCGCGTGCACATCTGGCAATGGTACTGGAGCGTGCGGGAGAAGGACGCTTTCTGAAACGAGGTGAAACTTGAAGAACGCTAAACACGCAATGGATACCTTGGAGGCGAAGCTGCGGCAGGCCGCACCGCCGCTGATCCGTACCGACCCCGCACGCGTCACACGTGCCTGCGAGCGCCTCGCGGCTCTCCCTGCCACACCCGTGCGCCACACTCCCCATATGTTTGCTAAACCGCTGCTCCGTATCGCGGCGGGCCTAGTTCTGTTCGGCAGTGCCACCGTGCTCTTGCGCACCGGACGGGAATCCCTCCCTTCCGCTCTGCCGCCCATCGCATCCCTTCCGTCAGCCGACGACATAAAGGCCCTCGTTGACATTCAGCCTCTGACTCGCGCGCTGGACTGCGAGTCCGACAACCTGATCTCTGATCTCACCGCGCTGACTGGCGTGCTGAACGACCGGTCCCTCGCAATCCTTTTTTAATGCGATTATTAAAGAGGCGTTTGCAAGAGCCTCTAAATCGTGATAAAGATAATCTGAAATGAACACCTCATCCGACATCATCGACTTCACCCACATCCGCTCGGTCTTGGACCAAGGTCACCGCGTCGCGCTTTTCATCCGCCACTCCGAGCGCCCCGAAATCCGCGCGGACGACAAAGAATTCGGCAAGCACCTCGGGCTGACACCGCGCGGCGTCGAGATGGCCCGCGAGGCAGGCTCCCGCCTTGTCGGTTACCGGGATGTGTGCTTTTTCGCCAGCCCAATGACCCGTTGCCGCCTGACCGCGAAATACTTTGCGGAAGGCATGGGGTTCGGAAAGCCCGTCGTGGAAGATGCCGATCCGCTGGGTGTGCGCGGTTTTTATTACGACGACCCCTACGCGGTCCAAGACCTCATGCGCCAGCAGGGTTACATGGCCTACATGCTAGACTATCTTCGGAACGGTATTGCGCCCTACTCGCGGCCAATCGGTCCCGCCACCGAACAGACCGCCGAATGGATGAAATGCCAAACCACGACACAGCTCGGCGTGTATGTGAGTCATGACATCTTCATCGCGTCATTCCTAACCGGTCTCAAAGTACGCACCTACTCCGCCGAGAATTGGGTCGGGTTCCTTCACGGCGCCGCGCTGATCCACACCCCGGCAATCGGCTGGACCTGCCACCCGTGCGTCCCAGACCTCGCCGAATTGCAAGCGCCTTCGCATTTTGTGCACTAGCTTTGAGTCTTCTGTGATTGACGCACACCCGGTTATGTGCAACGTTTAATGCAGAAATGGAGGCTGTCATGTCTAAGAAAAATAAGCAGAAGAGTCTCGGCGAGACGCCCAAAGGGAAGCTAGACAACAAGACCTACAACAAAGCGCTTGCGAAGCTCCAGATCGAGTTGGTCAAACTTCAAGAGTGGGTCAAATTCAAGGGGTTGAAGGTCGTGGTGCTGTTTGAAGGACGCGACGCCGCCGGCAAAGGCGGCACGATCAAGCGGATCACGGAAAGCCTGAATCCTCGCATTTGCCGGGTTGTGGCCTTAGCCGCCCCCACCGAAAAGGAAAAAACCCAATGGTATTTCCAGCGCTACGTGCCGCACCTGCCGGCCGCCGGCGAGATGGTGCTCTTCGACCGGAGCTGGTACAACCGCGCCGGTGTCGAACGGGTCATGGGCTTCTGTACCGAAGCGGAAGTCCAGGAGTTCTTCAACGCCTGTCCCGAATTCGAGCGCATGCTGATGTATTCGGGCATCCTCCTGGTCAAATACTGGTTCTCCGTGAGCGATGAGGAGCAGGAAAAGCGGTTCCAGGCACGGATCGAGGACCCCACCAAGCACTGGAAGCTCAGCCCCATGGATCTCGAGTCGCGGCGCCGGTGGGTCGATTACTCCAAGGCCAAGGACGACATGTTCGCCCACACCGACACCAAACACTCGCCTTGGTACGTGGTTGAAGCGGACGATAAAGAGCGTGCGCGCCTCAATTGCATCCATCACCTTCTGAGTTTGGTACCTTACAAAGACCTGACGCCGCCGCACATCACGCTGCCGCCTCGCGACAAGAGCAAGCGTTACGTCCGTCCGCCGATCACCGACCAGACCTTCGTGCCGCACGTATACTGAACGACCGAGCCCTTGCCCAGTGCGCAAGGCCTGATAGCGACAGTGGCACGCCCCTCTTGGGTGTGAGGTGGTGGTTTTTTTAACGAGCCCCGATTCGAGGCTTGCTTACCTACTCCTTAAACCGGCATAATACGCGCACTTTTTGGGGCGGTTATCTCAGTTGGTTAGAGAGTCTGGTTTACACCCAGAATGTCGGGGGTTCGAGTCCCTCACCGCCCACCACTAAATTAAGTAAAAAACCTCGAAAACACCAATGTTTTTGGGGTTTTTTGTTTTTAATGCCCCGTTACGATAATTATATGAAGATGCGTGAAACAGGCTGATTTTCCACCACTAATTCCACCACTAATCCCACCACTAAATCACACGCTTATTTTGACGTATAACAAAGCAGGCATGTGAAATATTGAGGTACGGTTCCATCGGAAATAGTGAAGAAGACCCACACACAGCCAAAGAACATCCCAGTTGATGCATTTTTTAGCCGTTTTTATCACTTAAGCAGCCAAAATACCCTAAGATGGACTCCGGTGCTTTTTATCATTAGAACAAGAGTTCCTGCCGACCACCCAATCGGAACGGCAGGAATAACAAAAAACATCAAACGGAGTTCCGCCACTTCCAATCTTTACGGAGCTCCTTGGCGTTAATCATCACAACGGGGCATTACACTCACCGAGCGCGGCTTTGATAGCGGCGACCGTCTGAGGTCGATTCAACGTTTTATCGCAAACAATCTTACCCCCAACATCCCATTGAGTAACCCGGACAATCGGCGCACGCCCCCCACCGGTCCAAGCCAATGCCCCGTTTGTTTCCCACGGAGAGGTCTCGCGGTAGATCACGATATCGGTCCTGTCGAGGAACGCGGGGGCGGCTTCGAGTGCAGCATCCAGTTTGGCGCAGTACCCGCAGCCGGTGTTGCCGGCAATGACCACCAAGGGTTTCCCGCTTGCTTTGGCCTCGGCCATCTTGGCGGAAAGCGCGGATGAACTGACTGCCGCTTCGGATGGAGGTTTCTTTGCCGCGGACGGTTTCTTGATCTTCGCTTTCTTGGCGACGGGTGCCAAGGACGCAACGGAAGCCTCTTCGATGTCAGCGGACGGCGCGATCACGGGCTGTGGGATCTTTAAGCCGGGATACAGGCTCGCGATCTGGGCACCCAGTTGCAGCCCTTGAACCAAAACGGCGCTCTGGTCGTTTTTCTGGTCCAAGTTTTGCATGTCTAGGCCGCCGTCAGCGGACAGTTTGTAACTGCCGATAGACGTCGCATCCTTGGTCCCGACGCCGAACTTTAACGAGCTGGCGTTCGCCACGACGGTGGCACCCGTTTCGTCGCTGCTCATGATCGGCGTGGAGGTCCACTGC
>JBBRJN010000246.1:0-5432 GCA_038219365.1 Kiritimatiellia bacterium
AGCTGCAGCGTACGCGTGACGAGGATCACCTCTCCTTCACCTTCCGCAACAACATCGTCTATTGGGACAACGATGGCAACCTTTTCGGCAACAACTGGAAGGGCGGCGTACGCGGCGTGAAGGACGGGAAGCCAACCGAGCACTACGAACTCGGGCCGAACCTCTACTGGCACAGCCCCGAAAAGCAGGACATCTTTCCCGGCAAGAAGACGCTGGCGCAGTGGCAGGCCGAAACCGGACAGGACGCGGGCTCGCTCGTGGCCGACCCGCTTTTCGAAAACCCCGCCGCCGGCGACTTCCGCCTCAAGCCCGGCTCACCCGCGGCCAAGGTTGGCTTTAAGCCGTTTGAAGCGGTCTCCTCCACGGGCCCGCGCGAGCTCGGCCTGCTGCCCAAGCTCGCCGTCAAACCGGTTCCGACGATGTACGAGATCAAGAAGCCCTAGTGTGGCACGGACGGCTCATCCGTACCACGCAGGAAGTCATATATGAAACGCCTCTCCATCCTTTCGCTCGTGTTTCTTGCCGGGTGCGCCACGCACACGAAGGGCCCCAACGCGCCGCGTGAGCTGTTGCCCGATCCGACTTTCGCGCAGTGGTTCAGCATCCGCGGCCTCGGCCTTCCTGACGACGACGGCGGCGTGAAAGGCATCTTCCGCAGCAGTGCCGAAAAGACCGGCAAGCCCGCGTGGTCCCTCGCGCAGTGGGCCTCTAAACACAGCCTCGCCGACCCTGCCTTTACGCGGCAGACGCAGCTCGCGAAGGACCGTTTCCAGATCGCGAACCCTTCGAAGCGGGTCATCGTGGACAGCCGGCATGGCGAGCTGGAACTGGGCCTGTTCGCTTCGGCCTGCTACGACCACCCCCGACAAAAAAACGAGCCCTGGCCACACCTGCTGGCCTCGGCCGCCCTGACCGACACGCGCTATCCCTCCGACGTCTGCCGCGTCGACCGGATGAAGCGCCTGGATGTCGCGCTGGAGTGCCGACTGACGGCGTTCGCCGACAAGAACCCCGGTGCCGACCCTGATCTGCACGCCGCGCAGTTCCAGCTCTTCCTGTATGTGCAAAACCTCACGCAGGGCGATGACGGCTTCGGCGACATGCTCTGGTTCGGCATCCCCATCTTTGACAACCGGCATCCGCTCAAAGAGGAGTCTTATCAGCGCGACGCCGGCAAACCCGATGCCTCCGGCAAGTTCATCTACTCGTTGCCCGCCAAGGCTTGCCTGCCGCAGGGCCAGACCTTCTTCAAGGACGGGCGGATCGTGGCGAACAAAGACGCGCGTTGGACCTCGGTTCGCATCAATGCCGCGCCCTGGATCGTCTATGCCTTCAAGCTCGCCCGCAAAAATGGCTATCTCCTGAACACCGATCTCAAAGATCTCTATGTCAGCGGGCTCAACTTCGGCTGGGAGATGCCCGGCACCTATGACGCCACCATGCAAGTGCGAAGCTTTTCCCTGCTGGCCACGCCTAAAGAGGGCGAACACGCGGGTTCGCCCCCGGCCATGCAGGGCGAACACGCAGGTTCGCCCCTACGTTCCCTGAACCCTGAACCCTGAACCCATGCCTATTCCCTACTGCCTCAACATCCATCCCGGCGAAAACCTGAGCGACATCCGCGCCGCCATCGAGCGTCACGCGCTCGCGGTGAAGGCGCGTGTCGCCCCGGACGGCCCCTACCCGCTCGGGTTGCGCCTTGCAGCCTCGGCCGCGCAGGAACTGGCCGACCCGACCGCACTGGAAGCGTTCCGCGACCTGCTCACCCGCAACGACCTTTTTGTCACCGGCATCAACGGCTTCCCTTACGGCACCTTTCACAATGACGCCGTCAAAACCGCGGTCTATCAGCCCGACTGGTCCACCTCCGAGCGCCTGACCTACACCGCACGCCTGGCCTCCATCCTCGCCGCGCTGCTTCCCGAAGGCCAAACCGGCAGCGTCTCGACCGTGCCGCTCGGGTACAAATATCAGGGTTCAGGGGGACGGGAGACAGGGATCAGGAGTCAGAATGCAGAGGGGGCTCGTCCTGAACCCCGAACCCCGAACCCTCCCTCCCACATACCGCGCCCCATTGCCGTGATGGCGGAGTACCTGCATGACCTGAAGGCCCGGACAGGCCGCGAGATCGTACTCGCGCTGGAGCCCGAGCCCGACTGCCTGCTGGAGACGACCGACGAGGTGATCGCCTGGTTCGAAGAGGACCTGCTGGTTGAGGGGAAAAACTGGCTGACCTTTCAAGGCCGTCGCACGCCGGACGAGGCCGAGGCGCTGCTGCGCACCTACATCGGGCTCTGCCTCGACACGTGCCACTTCGCCGTGGCGTTCGAAGACCCGCTCACCGCGCTGATCCGCTTTGAAAGCGCGTGCATCCGCGTGGCGCGCATCCAGCTCAGCGCCGCGATCCGCACGACAATCACGGATGAAAGCCTGACGCGGCTCGCCGCGTTTATCGATCCGGTGTATCTGCACCAGACCAAGATCCGGCTGCCGCGCGGAAGGGTCGTCGCGCTGCCTGACCTGACAGAGGCAACCTTGGAGTCCGCTCGCCAGCATGCGGGATGCGAGCTTCGCACGCACTTCCATGTGCCGCTCTTTTATGCGGGCGATGAGGTGCTGGGCTCGACAAACGACGCGCTTTCGCCTGAATTTTTTGCGCACGCCCAAGCGCACGGGTACCCGCTGGAGATCGAGACCTACACGTTCAACGTGCTGCCCCCCGCGCTCCGCCCCGCCTGCGTTGTCGACAGCCTCGTGGCGGAACACGACTGGGTGCTCGCCCGGCTCGGAGGCGGCGACGCCCCTTCGGCGGCGGCCCATGTTCCCGGCGTGTGCGGACGCGTCCGGTAGCAACGGCGCGCGCGTTTAACCCCAACTCCTCCTTTGGTGCGATTCGGTTCCAACCAAGCTCAATCGCACCCCCGTCCAACATCATCAAACCCTTGCACGCCGCTCAGCGGTAGTGTAACGTTACCGCATGAAAACTTTTTTTCTGCTTGGCGCGGCCGCCTGTTGTGTCTCCCACCTCCTTGCCCAGCCGCTGACACTCTGGCCGTCAGACCTGTGCGACGCCCGCAAGAACAGCTCCAGCGGGTTGACGGTCAGCGCTGAAAAAGCGCTGCTCGTCAGCACCGGCACGAAGTACGACTGGCCGGGTGTCACCGTGTTCTTCAAGGCGGGCACGATGGACCTCGCCGAGTACGGTACGCTGCATGTGACGGTCAGCAACACCTGCGCCCGCCCGCTGACGCTCAACGTGAGCGTCAAAAACAAGGCGCAGAAAGAGCACTCGCCCGGCGGCAGTGTCACGGTCAGCCCCGGCCAGTCAGGCGTGCTCGTCGCCAGCCTGCGGCTCGGGCCGTGGGCGCTCGACGCGCCGCTTGAGCTGGTCGGCATGCGCGGCTTTCCCGCCGCGATCGAGGGCGGAACATTCAATATCCGCAAGACCGCCGAGCTGCACATTTTCCTGGGCAAGCCCGACGCGCCCGCTACCTTCGCGGTGACCCGGATCGAGGCGTTCAAGCAGCCGCTTAACCTGCTCAAGACCGCGACCTTCCTGCCCTTTGTGGATCGCTTCGGCCAGTTCGCGCACGCCGAGTGGCCGGGCAAGATCCACAGCGATGAGGAGCTGCGGCTGGCCAAGGAAAAAGAGGCGCAGGAGCTCGCCGCGAGCCCCGGCCCCGCCGACCGCGACACGTGGGGCGGCTGGGCCCGCGGGCCGTTGCTCAAGGCGACCGGACATTTTCGCACCGAGAAGGTCGAGGGCAAATGGTGGCTGGTGGATCCAGCCGGACGTCTTTTTTTCTCGCACGGCGTGGACTGCGTGCGTTTCGGCGCGGAGACCGGCGTGACCGGCCGCGAGAGCTATTTCGCGTGGCTGCCGCAGAAGGGTGCGCCGTTCACCGGCTTCTACGGCCAGAGCGGCTGGGCCCCGCACGGCTTTTACAAAGACAAGGGGACCTTTAAGACCTTCGATTTCGCGGGGGCGAACCAGCTCCGTAAATACGGCGAAGGCTGGCGTGACACGTTTGCCGAACTGGCCCATCAGCGCCTTCGCGCGTGGGGACTCAACACCGTGGCCAACTGGTCGGACGAGAAGGTCTATCGGCTGTGCCGCACGCCCTACACCGCCACCCTCAACACGAGCGGCCCGCGCATCGAGGGCTCGGAGGGCTGGTGGGGCAAATTTCCGGACCCCTTCTCGCAGGCGTTCGGTGACGCGATCCGTCAACGCGCGCTGGACCAGCAGAAGGCCGGCACCGCCAGCGACCCTTGGTGCATCGGCTTCTTTGTTGACAACGAGCTTTCGTGGGGCAAGGATGAGCGCGACCTCGCGCGGGCCGCGCTGCTCTCGCCTGCCACCCAGCCCGCCAAGCTCGCCTTCAAGGCGTGGCTGGAGAAGAAGTACGTCACCCCCGAAGCGCTGAGCGCCGCGTGGGGCACGGCTTTTGCCTCGTGGGACGCGTTTCTCGCCAACACGAACAAGCCCAGCGAGAAGCTCTGCGGTGCCGACTTGGAGGCGTTCCACACGCAGATCGCCGAGCAGTACTTCCGCACCATCCGCGACGCACTCAAGGTCGCCGCGCCGGACACGCTATACCTCGGCTGCCGCATCGCCTGGGGCGCGCCCAACGTCTACCGTGCCTCGGCCAAATACTGCGATGTGGTGAGCGTGAACACCTACCAGCGCGTGGCCAACAAAGAGCTGCCTGCGGACAGCGAGGACAAGCCCATGATCAACGGCGAGTTCCACTTCGGCGCACTCGACCGCGGGATGTTCCACACCGGGCTGGTCGCGACCCAGAGCCAGGAAGAGCGCGCCGCCTGTTACGCCGCTTTCGTGACCTCCTGCCTCACGAACCCGCGCTATGTCGGCACGCACTGGTTCCAGTGGAAGGACCAGGCGCTGACCGGACGCGGCGACGGCGAGAATTACCAGATCGGCTTTCTGACCGTGACAGACCAGCCCTATCCGGAACTGGTCGAAGCCGCCCGCCAAATCGGCGCGTCGATGTATGCGGTGCGCTATGGAAGATCCGGCACGCCGTAAGGGCTGGCCGACCGCGCGTTTCGGGAGAACCTCGATCCTGCAAACGCGTCGGACGCCGCGGGTATTACTCCTTATCTGATTCAAAAAGAAGCACGGGGAAGTTTGTCATGCCGCCCTCAGGTACGCTGACAGAGGCGGGCATCACCACGAGGCCCTGCGGGTCGTTGACCGCGGCTATGGGGTCTGGGTCACGCTCCAGTTTCCAGCGGTAAACGTCAGGTTGGTCAAGTTCAACCGGGTTACCCTCCGGGCGTCCGCGCAAGGAGCAGGCAAGGACCGGTTCAGTGCGGGTCCGGTTTGGCTGGAGTACAAAGGCAAGAAAATACACGACTTGCGTTATGCCTCGTTTGAGCGGCACCTGATTGTCGGCGACGATCCGCAG
>JBBRJN010000247.1:0-5425 GCA_038219365.1 Kiritimatiellia bacterium
TTTTGATATATTCGTCAAGGGCTGTCACGTCTTGGCCGTGGATCGGTTCAGCATGGTTCAGTATCGCGGCCACCAGCCCGTCGCTCGCCTCGATAGCGTCTCGCGCCGGGTCCCCTGGATATTCTTAATTCGCTATCCGCATTGATTGCAACCACGGATATCTAAAAATGTGCCCCCGGTTCTGACAATGTCCATGCATCCGAATCCCTTTAATTCCCCTTTAGTTTCCGGTCTTTTTGCACTCGCATTCACCCCCCTGCGGTGTTAAGTTATGCAAGCAATACTGAACGTGCGTCGCCTACCTATGGCTTGCATGTGTCAGTTTGTTTGAAGCTACGCATGAATCTGACCGACTATCACGCCAAATACTACGCTTACGAGCTGACACGGAGGTGTCCGTCGGACCGCGTGGAACGGATCGCCTCCACGCTGATGGACGCTCAGGTTGACCTGAATCCCCACCAGGTGGATGCCGCGTTGTTCGCCTTTCGTTCCCCTCTTTCCAAAGGCGCTTTGCTGGCCGACGAGGTCGGCCTGGGCAAAACCATCGAGGCCGGTATCGTTTTGGCACAGAAATGGGCCGAGCGGAAGCGGAAAATCCTGATCATCATGCCCTCCAGCCTCCGGAAACAGTGGTATCAGGAGCTTCAGGACAAGTTCTATCTGCCGTCGCTGATTATGGAGTCGGGCAGCTTCAACCGCGCAGTGAAACAGGGCTCCCTGAATCCGTTTGAGTCCGATGAGATCGTGATCTGCTCTTACCCCTTTGCCCGCAACAAGGCGGACTTCATCCGCAACGTGCCATGGGATCTCGTGGTCATGGACGAGGCGCACCGCCTGCGGAATGTCTATAAGCCGGGGAACAAGATCGCCAACGAGCTGAAACTGGCGCTCGGACACGCGCCTAAGCTGCTGCTGACCGCGACGCCCCTGCAGAATTCGCTGCTCGAACTCTTCGGGCTGGTCAGCTTTATCGACGCGCATGTTTTCGGCGACCTCAAGAGTTTCAAGGCGCAGTTTTCCCGCCTGAATGGCGATGATTCCTTTGTCGATCTGAAAGAACGGCTGCGGCCGGTCTGCAAACGCACGCTCCGGCGGCAGGTGCAGGAGTACATCAAATACACGGAACGGCGCGCCTACACGCAGGACTTTGTGCCGACACCGGATGAAGAAGTCCTGTACGAAATGGTTTCCGAGTACCTGCGCCGCCCGAACCTGTTGGCGCTTCCCGCCAGTCAGCGCTCGCTGATGACGCTGATCATGCGCAAGCTGCTGGCCTCTTCGACGTTCGCCATCGCCGGAGCCCTGGATTCGCTGGCCAACAAGCTGGAGCGGCGGCTGAAGGCCGATCAGAAACGGGTCGCCGCCGCCGCGCAGGAAATCGCGGAAGATTTTGAGGCCTTTGCCGAATACGCCGAAGAAACCGAGACGCCCGAGGAGGAGGAAGAGCCGACGGCCCCGCTGACCGTCGAGGAGAAGGAAGCGATCCGGCTGGAGATTCAGGATTTGCGCGGCTTTTTTGACCTGGCCATGCAGATCACGCAGAACGCCAAGGGCGAGGCGCTTCTCCAAGCGCTGGACGCCGGCTTCGCCATGGCCCGTGAACTGGGCGGCGCGGAGCGGGCGATCATCTTCACGGAATCGCGCCGGACGCAGAATTACGTCCTGCACCTTCTTTCTGAAAACGGCTATAGTGGCAACATCGTGCTGTTCAACGGCACCAACACCGACCCGATTGCCAAACAGATTTACGCCGACTGGAAGGCGGGCAATGCGGGAACGGACCGCGTCACCGGCTCTCGCAGCGCCGACACCCGTGCCGCGCTGGTCGAGCACTTCCGCAACAGTGCCAAGATCATGATCGCCACCGAGGCGGCGGCGGAGGGCATCAACCTCCAGTTCTGCTCGCTCGTGGTCAACTACGATCTCCCCTGGAACCCCCAGCGCATCGAGCAGCGCATCGGCCGCTGCCACCGCTACGGCCAGAAGCATGACGTCGTCGTCGTCAATTTTCTCAACCGCAACAACGCGGCGGATCAGCGGGTCTTCGAACTGCTCTCCGAAAAATTCCAGTTGTTCAAGGGCGTGTTCGGCGCGTCCGACGAGGTGCTGGGCGCCATCGAGTCCGGCGTCGACTTCGAAAAGCGGATCGTGGAGATCTACCAGTCCTGCCGCACGCGGGATCAGATTCAGGCCGCATTCGACGCGTTGCAGGCGGAGTTGGGCGCGGAGATCGACGAGACGCTCAAGAACACCCGCCAGAAACTGCTGGAGCACTTCGACAGCGAGGTCGCTGAAAAACTGAAGGTCTATGAGGTTCAGAGCCGGGAGGCCCTGAACCGCTACGAAGCGCTCCTCTGGCGCATGACCCGGCATCTGCTTGAAGGCCAGGCCGAGTTTGATGACGAGCAGCTCTGCTTCACGCACAACGCCGAAACCTACTGTCTGAAGTCGGGCGATAAACACCGCGAGCTGCAATCCGGCCACCAGTACCGGCTCAATCACCCGCTGGCGCAGGGGCTGGTCAAGGCGGCCAAGGAACGGGAACTGGAGCCGGTCGAGATCGTTTTCAATTACACCGATTGCGGGCGGAACATCAGCGTGCTCAAACCGCTGGTCGGCCAAAGCGGCGTGCTGACCGCGCAGCTCTTTACCGTCTGCGCCCTAGAGGCCGAGGACACGATTCTGTTCGGGGCGCTCACCGAAGAGGGCGCGCAGCTCGATGATGAGCAGTGCTGGCGGCTCTTCGACTTGCCGGGAAGCGTGAACGCGCT
This sequence comes from Kiritimatiellia bacterium, assembly GCA_038219365.1. GTDB lineage: Bacteria > Verrucomicrobiota > Kiritimatiellia > RFP12 > UBA1067 > JAHFSX01. The sequence continues at coordinate 2,775 of JBBRJN010000247.1, forward strand.
CACCACGAAGGACACGAAGAGCACGAAGGAAATACTGGACCGTAAACAGCGGAAACTGCTGGGGGACATCTCCGAGCGCAACGCGCGGTTTTTCGAAGAGGAGATGGACAAGCTCGAAAAATGGGCCGAGGACATGAAGCAGAGCCTTGAGATCAAACTCAAGCAGCTCGACATCGACATCAAGATCAAGAAGGCCGAAGCCCGCAAAGTCTTGGAACTGGAAAAGAAGGTTCTGCTCCAGCGACAGGCCAAGCGGCTGGAGGCCATCCGCAACGAGATGCGCATGAACCTGTTCCAGTCGCAGGATGAGGTGGATCAGAAAAAGGAAACCCTGCTCGAAACCGTCGAGGCGCGCCTCAAGCAGAACACCTTTTCGAAAGAACTGATGCGCATCGGGTGGAAAGTGGTTTGACACGCAAAGGCAGATCGATTGTAAAATGACAAATCAGAACCAACACATAGAGGACTATTTGGATGCGTACCGCCAAATGGTGGATACTGATTTCGCCGTCATGATTACTGGCCCGTGGGGAAGTGGAAAGTCGTGGTTCATTACTGCGTATCTCAAACAGAAGTGCACCAAGAAGGGGTCGAAAGAGTACCTTTATCTGTCATTAAATGGCGTTGCTACAACGGCAGATATCGACATGCTGATTTTCAGAGCAGCCCACCCGTTACTGGGCTCTAAACTGGCCGTAACTGCCGGTAAAGTATTCATGGCATCGGTCAAGGCAGGATTCAAGATAGACTTGGACATTAACCGAAACGGACAATCGGATGGAGAGGCTAATGTTGATCCCATTGCCGCTCTTCCCATTGCCGATTTCAAGTTGAAAACAAAAGGCAAGCTGATCGTCTTTGATGATTTGGAGCGGTGTCTGCTGAGCGCGGAAGAGATACTCGGATACATCAATTCATTTGTTGAGCATGGTGACTCGAAAGTGGTTGTGATCGGTGAAGAGTCGCAGTTCAACAAAAAAAATGAGAGCACATACAGCACAATCAAGGAAAAGGTGGTTGGCAAGTCGTTTCGCGTGTCGGTGTGTATCGAGGACGTTTTTGACTCTTTGTGCTCCCACACCGCGCTTCCGCGTTCGTGCGCTCTGATTAAGCGCAACAAGGGGCCAATCGCCAACATTTTTGGGAAAGTGCATGCCGATACGCAGAAGTGTAACTACCGTGCACTGAAGCATTGCTTTAGGGACTTTGACTACTTCTGCCATTCCGTGGATGCGTCCTTTCTGAAGAATGACCAATTTATGGACGATCTTCTTGCGGTGTTTATCGCGTTTGATTATGAAGTGCAGCTTGCCAACCTGACGGCTGATGACATTGCGCATGGGTCGTCTGAAGAAGAGGATGAGGAAGGCCATAAGACGGAATCGCAATACGCGGTTGTGTTGAGGCGACACGGGCTTCAGGATCCAAGCTTTATGGAAGACCTAAGCACGGTGGTTCTCCTGCGCGAGACGTGGGTCAGGATCTTCCATAACGTGGCGGTTGACAAGGACGCACTGTCTGCAACAATCCGGAATTCGAAGTATTTTCCGAAGAATCAGCTCGAATGGGTGGTTCTTTGGCATTGGCGGAACCTCGATGATAATGATGCTGAAGACGCATTGGCCAAGGTGAGAGAAAAGCTCAAGACGTATGCATACTGTTCGCGCGAGGAGATCCTTCACGTCTTTTCCATTTTAATAGGGCTTGCTGGGCTTGGGGCAATCCCTGAGACGAAAGAAAGTTTCGTAGACGAACTGAGAAGATACCTTGCGGTTCTTCTGGCAAAAAATCAGCTTGAAATTCCGCCCTACGGATATCGTGATGTAAGCATGAGCGGTTCTCATGGTCTGGGGTATTGGGCGGAGGGCACGGAAGACTACGCAAAACTGGTGGGCGTCATTCGGGATGCGTTAGAAAAGGCCGTTGTAAAGGATACGGAGGAATCTGTTGCTACATGGCTTAGCCAGGTAAGCGTGTATCCCGGTCAGTTTTACCCTAAGCTTGAAATGAACGGTGAGTTCAGCAAGCAGCCGGTTCTACACCTGTTTCAACCGGCGCAATTTTTAGATGAGGTCGTCAAGATTTCGAACGAGACAAAGTGGGCCGTCCAAAATATTCTGATAAAGAGGTTCGCAGCCTGCACCACTCAACTGGCGGATGAACTGCCGTTTTTGGAGGGCTTAGTTCAAGAACTCGACAAACGGATTGCCGCTCATGTTGGTCACGTAAAACCGACAGTCGCAAATATCAAGTACTTGCGAGACCAACTCGAGCCGCTCTTGCCGGAATTTCAGAAGATGGTAGCGGCAAAGGAAATTGATTCGCCATCTGCTGGCGCAGCAACAGCAACAGGGACTTTGACATGATCAAGAAACAGAAACTCGAACTGACGTGGGTCGGCAAGGACGCGCAGCCGGTGCCGCCCCAGGAGAGAGCACATGCGTAGCGATACCATCATACCGGTGGAGCGGATCGAACGGGCGATCTACCTCCTGCGCGGACAGAAGGTCATGCTGGATCGTGACTTGGCCGTGCTGTACGGGGTTGAGACTAAGCGGCTGAAAGAACAGGTGCGGCGGAATAGTGACCGGTTCCCAGAGGACTTCATGTTTGTCCTCACAACGGAGGAGTTTGCTAATTGGAGGTCGCAA
>JBBRJN010000248.1:0-5402 GCA_038219365.1 Kiritimatiellia bacterium
CCAGATGCGGTTATACGCTACACATTGAACGGCAGCGAACCTATCGCCACCAACGCCCTTTATAGCGCCCCCCTTTTTATCACGTCGAACACGTCGGTGCGAGCCCGCTGCTTCAAGGCAGGCCAAGTGCCCTCAGCCGTCCGCACGTGCAACTACCTTGTGGCCCAGTCTGCGGCACGCCGCTCGATCCCCGCAATGTGCCTGACGGCTGAGCCGGTTTTCGGACTCTACGGTCCTAACGCGAGCGGAGGACCCTCGAACGGCGAGGGCATCATGGCGATCAAAGGGGGCGGTTACACGAATAGCCTGTGGAACAACTTCGGCGACATGAACGCCTTCAACATGCCCTTGCTGTATGGGCGGTGCGCGGAGCGCCCAGCCGGTTTCGAGTACTACCCCACCAGCGGCGTGCCGCTGCGCACGGATCTCGGCCTGCGCATTTCCAGCAGCGGGTACTCGCGTCCGCGTCTGGTGCTGAACGACAAGCCCTCCAACCGTTTTACGCCAGGCTCGTCGTTGAACAAACCCTCGTTCAACATCTTCTTCCGGGGCGAGCTTGGAGAATCGCAGCAGGACTACGCGTTCTTCCCTGAGAGCCGCGTCACAAAGTTCGAAAACATGCGCCTTCGCGCCGGTAAGAACGACATCCAGAACCCGTTCATTCACGACGAATTCATGCGTCGAATCTTTATCGGAACCGGTCAGCAGGGCTCGATCGGGACGTTCGTTTCGCTCTACATCAACGGGGTCTGGAAAGGCTATTTCAACTTGTGCGAACATCTGCGCGAAGCGTTTATGCAACAGCACCACAACAGCGCCGCAACGTGGGATGTGCAGCAGGTCAACGCGTTTGCCAGCGGGGATTCGCTCCATTGGAACAGCACCATTTCGTTTCTGCGCACCAACGACTTCACCCTCGCGGCAAACTACGTTAAGGCTCAAAACTACATCGACACCGAGAACGTCATCGATTACCTGACGGTCAACGCCTTCGCGGCCCAAGGGGACTGGCCTGGCAACAACTGGGTCGCCGCCCGCGAGCGCAGCACCCAGGGCCGCTGGCGCTTCTACATGTGGGACGCCGAGATGAGCTTCGGTTTGTCGACCGGGCGGGCGACCTCTTACAACACGTTCACCAGCGACCTCATCATTGCCAGCCCCAAGACATCAAGCATCTACATCCCGGCCATCTTCACCCTGCTGTATGCGTCGCCTGAATTCAAACTGCACTTCGCCGACCGCGTACAGAAGCATCTGTTCCATGACGGATGCATGACGAAAACCAGCCTGCAAGCTAACTTTTACACCCTGCGCAACACCATCAACCCCATCATGCAGGAAACCGTTAACCAAACGGTGAACGAGACTTTTTTCAACAACTGGATCGCCAATGACGCCCGCCGCCCGATCTACTTCACGCAGCTGTCCGCGCTGGGGCTCTGGCCAGCGACGCTCGCGCCCGAGTTCAGCCAGCACGGCGGTGACATCGCGCCCAACACGCAGGTCGCCATCAATAACCCCAACGGCGCTGGCAGCATCTTTTTCACTACCAACGGAGTGGATCCACGCGCCCTCGGCGGCAGCGTCACCGGCATCCTGTATACCAGCCAGCTAATTCTTTCGGCCTCCACGGTTATCAAGGCCCGCGTGCTTAGCGCCGGCGGCGAGTGGAGCCCGCTACAGGAGGCCTCCTTTGTCCTGCCGGTGAACGCCCCCGTTTTCCAGCCGACCGGCAGCTCGGACTGGACCGTCGCCGTGAACTGGAGCAGTTGGCCTCTGCCCTATCCCACCGGCACCAACGCAGCCGCGTTCATCAATGCCCCTCTGACGGCGGATCGCGACGTTAACCTGCGCATGCCGGTCACCATCGGCTCGTTGACCATCCAGCAGAACGACTCCGCGTATCGCAATAAAATCAGGGACCGGAGCTCAGGCAACACGCTGACCTTTATGGCAACCAACGGCCCGGCCGCGCTGACGGTCAACGGCACAGGTGCTGGCTATGCCGAGTTCGAGGTGGCTGCCGACACTTTTCTTGCCTCGAACCTGCGACTCGAGATCAACAACACCGCTGGAAACGGCGACTACGGGGCGCTACGTCTACGGGCAAACTGGCGCGGTCCAGGCGGCTTGATCAAAGAAGGTGCTGGCGTCGTATCGCTGACCGGTGACGGCAAGCTCTATACCGGCGCGACCGTCATCAACCAAGGCGTACTCGCACTCACAGAGCCCGCAACCCCCTACCAGAGCGTCTCGCTTTCGGTCAACTCGGGTGGACAGTTGCGCCTGACATCAGCCAGCACAGACGGGGCTCCGCGGATCTACGCGTTCGGAAGCACGATCAGGCTCGACAGCCTCGGACGGGGAGGACCCCTTCCGCCGACCGGACAAGGTGTTTCCGGTGCGCTGCGTTACCAACCGGACACAGATGACAGCGTCGCGCTGATCACCAGCACCGTCGAATTTTCCGGCCTTTCCGGCGTGCATGTCGAGGGCTCACGGAACACGCTGGAACTGACCGCCCCACTCACGGGCGCTTGCGGGTTCATAAAAACCGGAGGCGGCAACCTGATTCTCCCCACCTCAAGCCCCGCGTATCGCGCCCCGATCAGCCTCAGTAACGGCACGCTCACGGTTCACGGGCAGCTCTTCTCGCCGGTCGAAATCGCTGCGGGAGCCTCTCTCACCGGATTCGGCCGGGCGGGCCCGGTCAGAGGCACCGGCACCGTCGCACTCGACCGCACCATCCTTTCGGCCACAGCCGCCACCGGCCTGAACTATGCCTTTGTATTCGGCACAACGGGCTCGCCTGCCTATGCGAACAGTGCCGCCAGCGGAAATGCCCTCCTGCATCTGATCGCCCTCCCTCCGAGTGCAGGCACCCCCACCATCGACATCTACCTGGACACCCCCCCGCTTTCAGCCGGCGACCGCCTCCGCGGCGGTTTCTTTGTCGAAAGCGGCTTCGGCCTCGCGGGGCTCCTCGCCTCCGCGACCGTGAGGTTCTTCGAGCCGAGCGCCGGCGGCAGCCTGCGCTTCGCCAACCGGTTCTACACCCCCTACACAGGAGCCCTCCCGATCACGGCAACCGCCATGCCTGAAACCGCCGACTTCGGTAATGGGCCGCACCGTGGCCAGGTGATGGAGTTACGCGTCGCAGGGCCTGCCGTGCGTTACGACGAGTGGATGCAAAAAACCTATTGCTACCCAGAGGACCAGGACAACCCGTTCGTCTCAGCCCCCCTGGCGAACTTACAAAACGATGGCGTTCCCAACCTTCTCAGGTATGCCTTTGACGTCCCCCCGTATGAACCGATGACAGGTCATCTGCCGCTCTTCACTCTGAGAGACGGGACGCCCCTGTATCAGTTCCGGTTCGATCCCGGCAAAAACGACCTCATCTATCTCGTCGAAGCCTCCGCGACGCTCACCGGTCCGCGGCGAACACTCTTTGACTCGCGGACCGACGATCCCTGCCTGTGGGATTGGGACGGCGAATCCCTGTTTCTGCTTGATGAAGGGTTCGGCCCGGCCTTCGGCCCCACACAATTTTACCGGCTGCGCGTGCTGCTCTCCGAGCCCTGAGTCGGGAGCGCCCCTACTCTGCCGTGAGCTGAAGCGGCTCGACCGTCACGTTGCCTTGATCGTCCTTGACGATTTTTTCAATCTTTTTTTCAACCTCACTCAGCTTAACCGTGCAGAGCTTCACCAGCCGCTGCCCCTCCTCGAACGAGGCGATCATCGTGTCGAGATCGGTCTCACCCGCCTCCATCTCCTCGACAATTGTCTCCAGCCGCTTGAGCGCAGCCTCAAAGCCCAGAGGGCTCTCTTCTTTCTTAGCCATTTTATAATTCCTTTAAGGGTGGGCGGACACACACAAGAGGGCGGACACACAGGTCCGCCCCTACGGTCACAACCGACCCGAACGTCCCGTCCTTCACCTGCGTCAAAAGCTCGGAACCCGGTTTCACATCCGCAACCGAGCGCACCAGCTGCCCGTCCGCCAGCCGCGTCAGACAATACCCTCGCTCCAGCACCGCCAGCGGGCTTAACAAGCCCAGCTGACGCTCAACCCCCATGACGCGCGTCCGCAGGCGCTCCACCCGCAACAGGCACGCCTGCGCCAACCGCCGCTTATCCAAAACCACCCGCGCCTCGACCTGCCGCACCCGCCGCTCACGCAACAGGCACAACCGGCTGAACGCCTGCTCCGCACGCTGCCGCTCCGCTTGCAGACACTGCCACACCGCGTGCTCCAGCCGCATCCCCAAGGTGTCTACGCGCTGCGACAAACGCTCGGTCACCTGCTCCGGGTGCCGCAGAAAAGGGGCGGCCCGGGCTGCGGCAAGACGGCTGCGCAACGCTGCGGCACGCTGCTGCAAAGCCTGCCGCAATGAGCGCGCGTGATGCGCCAGCTCAGCCTCGAAGTCCGCCTTTGGCGCAATCACCAACTCGGCCGCTGCCGAAGGCGTTGGCGCGCGCAGGTCAGCCGCAAAATCGCACAAAGAGAAATCAACCTCATGGCCCACGGCTGAGATCACAGGGATCGTTGACTCCGCCACTGCTCGCGCCACACGCTCTTCGTTGAAAGCCCACAAATCCTCAAGACTGCCTCCGCCGCGTCCCACAATCAGCACATCCGCCGGCCACGCGCTCCCAGCGCCGCACACGCGGTTGAAAAAAGCCACAGCCGCGGCAATCTCTTCGGCCGCTCCGGCTCCTTGTACCTTCACCGGCGCGAGCCGGACCTGCAGATTGGGAAAGCGCCGCCCCAACACGTTCAGCATGTCGTGGATCACCGCGCCGGTCGGCGAGGTCACGATACCGATCCGCTGCGGCAGCCGCGGCAAGGGGCGCTTACGCCCAGGATCGAACAGCCCCTCGGCCTGCAGCTTTTTCTTGAGTTCATCGAAGCGCTGCATCAAAGCACCGAGGCCCGCCGCCTCGATCTTGCGCACAATCAGCTGGTACTGCCCGCGATTTTCGAAAACCGTGATCTGTCCATACGCGCGGACACGCTGCCCATCCGCCAGCCGCGTGGCCGGGGACACGCCTGCACGCGCACCCGAAAACAGCACCGCGCTCAACTGAGCGCTCTCATCTTTTAAGCTGAAATAGGCGTGACCCTTGCCGTACACCTTGAAGTTCGAAATCTCGCCCTCAACCCACACATGGCCGACCTCGTCCTCCAAGGCCTGCTTGATCTGACGCGTCAGCTCGGAAATCGAGTAAATCTTTGTTTCGGCGGGTGGCATGTCTGTCTTCCTCAGCCGGCAACGGCGTTCTCTCTGTAGCGATAAGGCGTGATTGAAACCGCCTTCCCGCTCTGCCGGTCAATCTCTAGAATCGCACCTTCCAGCACACTCGGCCCGCTCGCCACCTCAAACTTGGCTGGAATCCCA
>JBBRJN010000249.1:0-5402 GCA_038219365.1 Kiritimatiellia bacterium
GGGTGCCCTTCGGAAGCCAAGAAAGCCTCTCTCACGAAATCGGCCAGCGACTCCTCGTCGTAGACGATGGCCATGGCACGTCCGCCGAGCACGAACGAAGGGCGCACCAGCACGGGGAAGCCGATGCGGCGGGCCACGGCCAGCGCACCCGCGTAATCTAGCGCGGTTCCATTGTCGGGCTGGCGCACGCCGACCTTGTCCGCGAGCTGCTTGAAGAACTCACGGTCCTCGGCCTTCTCGATGCTCTCGGGCGAGGTGCCGATGATCGTGACGCCGTTGGCGGCGAGCGCTTTGGCGAGGTTGAGCGGGGTCTGGCCGCCGAACTGGACGATCACGCCGTCACAGGCTTCGCGGCGGTAGATGGCCAGCACGTCTTCAAGGGTCACGGGCTCGAAATAGAGTTTGTCCGAGGTGTCGTAGTCGGTGGAGACGGTCTCGGGGTTGCTGTTGACCATAATGGTCTCGAAGCCCGCCTCGCGCAGGGCGTAGCAGGCGTGCACGCAGCAGTAATCGAACTCGATGCCTTGGCCGATGCGGTTGGGGCCGCCTCCGAGGATCATGATCTTTTTCTTGGTGCTGGCGGGAGCGGGCAAGTCCGCCAGATCGGTGGCCGTGGACCAGGTCGAGTAGAAGTAGGGGGTGAAGGCCTTGAACTCGGCGGCGCAGGTATCGACCAGTCCATAGACCGGGGCGAGCCCGGCCGCTGCGCGGGCGTTGCGGACATCCCCTTCGGTCGAACGCGTGAGGTGGGCGATCTGGCGGTCAGAGTAACCGAATTCCTTGGTCTGCCTGAAAAGGGGAAGATCGGCGGCCAGCGTGGCAAGCGAGCCGGTTTGGCGGATCTCCTCTTCAAAGGCAACCAGTTCGTGGAGTTGGTTGAGGAACCAGGGATCGACCTTGGAGATGCCCTGGATGCGCACGACGCTCCAGCCGCGGACCAGCGCTTCGTGGATGTGGAAGATGCGGATTGGGCCCGCGTGGCGCAGGGCGTTCTCAAGCGACTCGTCGGTGAAGTGGCGGCTGACTTCGATGTCTTTGCCGTCCGCGCCGAAGCCGCCGCGACCGATTTCGAGCGAGCGGAGGGCTTTTTGGAGCGACTGCTGGAACGTCTTTCCGATGGCCATGGTCTCGCCGACCGACTTCATCGAGGTGGTCAGCGAAGTGTTGGCCCCGGGGAATTTCTCGAAGGCGAAGCGCGGCACTTTGACGACGACATAGTCGAGCGCGGGCTCGAAACAGGCCGGGGTTTCGCGCGTGATGTCGTTGCGAAGCTCGTCGAGGGTATAGCCGATGGCGAGTTTGGCGGCGATGCGCGCGATGGGGAAGCCGGTGGCTTTTGAGGCGAGTGCCGAAGAGCGACTGACGCGCGGGTTCATCTCGATGACCACGAGGCGTCCGTTGTCGGGATTGATGGCGAACTGCACGTTTGAGCCGCCTGTCTCGACGCCGATCACGCGCATGATGGCGATGGAGGCGTCGCGCAGCATCTGGTATTCGCGGTCGGTCAGGGTCATGGCCGGCGCGACGGTGATGCTGTCGCCGGTGTGGATGCCCATCGGATCGAAATTTTCGATCGAACAGATGATCGAAACGTTGTCCTTGCGGTCGCGCATGACCTCCATCTCGAACTCTTTCCAGCCGAGCACGGACTCTTCGACAAGGATTTCGTTGACGGGGCTGAGGCTGATGCCATTCGAGCAGATGGCCTCAAATTGCTCAGCGTCATAGGCGATGCCGCCGCCGCTGCCGCCGAGGGTGAAAGCGGGACGGATGACGATGGGGAAAGGCCCGATCTTTTTCTGGATCGCCCAGGCCTCCTCCAGCGTGTGGGCCGTGCCGCTGAGCGGAACGTCGAGGCCGATCTGGATCATGGCGTCTTTGAACAGCTGGCGGTCTTCGGCGCGGCGGATCACCTCGGCATTCGCGCCGATCATCTCGACCTGATAACGCTCAAGGATGCCTTGGTCGGCCAGGTTGATGGCGAGGTTGAGGGCGGTCTGGCCGCCGAGGGTCGGCAGAAGGGCGTCAGGACGCTCGCGGCGGATGATCTCGTGGAGGATGTCGACGGTCAGCGGCTCGATGTAGGTGCGGTCGGCGAACTCCGGGTCTGTCATGATGGTGGCGGGGTTACTGTTAACCAGAACCACCTCGTATCCCTCATCGCGCAAGGCTATACAGGCTAGAGCACCGGAATAGTCGAATTCGCAGGCCTGGCCGATAACAATCGGGCCCGCCCCGATAATCATGATTTTCGAGAGGTCGTTTCTTTTGGGCATCGTTTAGGCTCCGGTCTGACGTTTGCCGTCCATTAGAAGCTTTAGCAGGGGGTGTGCCAAGGGCGTGGTGAACACAGCTGCAAGGTCTATCAGGTGCAAAACGGGTGCACATGATACAAAATCGGAGTGTGGTATGCCATGAGATTATGCTAGAGTCTTTGCAACTCCACCAGAGGGGTCGCGTGGCTGTCTGCCGGCAACGACAAAAATGTTGGTGCAGACTTTTTTGGCGCGTGAGCGTGACAAAAATGTCGTACCAGAATGAAGGCGCGTTTGCCGTATGCCGGGGATCGAAGGGTCGCCGGGGAACTTTAGACAAACGTGTCGCGTCATTCGAGGCCTCTGAATTTCGTTCTTTTAGACCTTCTGTTATGTCGGTCGCCTTGAAAGAACGGGCGTGACGCGTGTTAAAACGGCAGCGTGGCTGGTTTTTCGGATTACCCGGTTGTTTCCTTGGCATGAGGAGTGCTAATTAATATGACAATGATCTCAGCACCTGAAAACAGTGATGACACCCAAACGGTTGACGAGCCGCGTGAGCATTGCGGCGTGTTTGCGGTATACGGCGTCGAAAACGCCGCACAAACGATTTATAACGGCCTTTTTGCCTTGCAGCACCGGGGGCAAGAGGGGGCGGGCATCGTGGTCAGTGACGGCAAGGTCATCCGTTTGTGCAAGGGCATGGGGCTCGTGAGCGAGGTTTTTACGGGCGACTTCACGGAGCACTTGCCGGGGAAGATTGGCATCGGGCATGTGCGTTATTCGACGACCGGGGCCTCGCGTGCGGCAAACGTGCAGCCGTTTTTGGGCGAGTGCCGCGACGGCATGTGGGCGGTCGCCCACAACGGCAACCTCGTTAACGCGGGAGAGTTGCGCGACCGGTATCAGAAGCAAGGCGCGATTTTCCAGACCACGACCGACAGCGAAATCCTGTTGCACCAGTTGGCTGATCCGGCTTTTTTTGGCCATCGGGACCGCATCCGCAAAGCCTTGGCTGAGCTTTGCGGCTCGTTCGCCTTCGTGATCGCGAGGCCCAACTGCATTTATGCGGCGCGCGACCCGTGGGGAATCCGCCCGCTTTCGCTGGGCAAGCTCGGCAAGGGTTATGTGGTGGCCAGCGAGACCTGCGCAATGCGGCAGATCGGGGCCGATTTCATCCGGGACGTGAATCCGGGCGAGCTGGTGAAACTGGACGAAAACGGCATCAAGAGCTTGCGTTTCGGCGACGTCCCTGCCGGCGGCTACGGGCAGTGTGTTTTTGAGCATATCTATTTTGCGCGGCCGGACAGCCACGTGTTCGGGCAGAGCGTTTATCAGGTCCGCTCGCAGATCGGACGGACCTTGGCGAAGGAACACCCGGTCGAGGCGGATGTGGTGGTGCCGATTCCGGACAGCGGGGTGTTGGCTGCGCTGGGCTATTCGCACGAAAGCGGGATTCCGTTCGAGATGGGGTTCATCCGTAACCATTACGTGGGCCGCACCTTCATTATGCCGACCCAGCGTTCGCGCAAGAGCAGCGTGGACCTGAAACTGTCGGTTGTGCCGGAGGTGGTCTGCGGGAAGCGCGTGGTCTTGGTGGACGATTCTATCATCCGCGGCAACACGATCCAGAAGCGCATCGAGGTCTTGCGGAAGGCTGGCGCGAAAGAGGTGCATGTGCGCATCTCGTGTCCGCCGACGCGGAACCCGTGTTTCTTCGGCATCGATTTTCCCGAAGCGAGCGAACTGGTGGCCTCGGGGCGGTCGGAAGATCAGATCTGCCAGTTGTGCGGCGCGGATTCGATCGGGTATCTGAGTATTGACGGGTTGCGCTCGGTGCTGAATGCCCCGGAGCACTTTTGTTTCGGTTGTTTTGACGGGCACTACGTTTGCGACACCGAGCATGTGGTCTGCAAGCACGCGCTGGAGCGTAATGGCCCCGAAAACTTGGAAGATCGCCATCACCGCTATGGCGTGATGATGCAATAGCAGCGAAAAAAATGATCTTGAGGAACGAAAATGATAAAGAACGGCGCGAGTTATTACCCGAAGCAGCAAGGTTTGTACGACCCTGCGTTTGAAAAGGATGCGTGCGGTGTTGGCATGGTGTGTAGCCTGAAGGGCGAGAAGTCTCACGACATCGTGTCGAAAGCGCTTCAGGTGTTGGCGAACCTCGAGCACCGCGGAGCCACGGGGTATGACCCGGAAACGGGCGACGGCGCGGGCATCCTGATTCAAGTGCCGCATGCGTTTTTCAAATCCGTTGTGAAAGACCTGCCTGAGGCGGGATTGTACGGCGCGGGCATGGTGTTCCTGCCGCAAAACGCCAAGAGCCGCGCGGCGTGTGAGAAGGCGCTTGAAAAAAATCTCGAGGCAGAGGGGCTGTCGGTTCTCTCTTGGCGCGACGTGCCGGTCCAGCCTGGGGCGATCGGCGAGTTGGGCCGCAGCACGATGCCCTTCATCCGCCAGGTTTTCGTAACCTGCGGCAATGTTGCACCGGAGCATTTGGACCGTCACCTCTTTATCGCGCGCAAGCTGTCCGAGAACGAGATCCGCATGGGGACGCTAGAGGGCCGCGAGCAGTTCTATCTGCCGAGCCTGTCATCGAAGCTGATCGTGTACAAGGGGCTGATGCGTTCGTTCCGCGTGGCCGAGTTTTACGGGGAGCTGAAGAGCCCGTTGCTCGTGTCCGCCTTGGCCTTGGTGCATCAGCGTTACAGCACCAACACGTTTCCGGCCTGGCCTCTGGCGCAGCCGTTTCGCTTCATCAGCCATAACGGCGAGATCAACACGCTGCGCGGCAACATGAACTGGATGAAGGCGCGTCAGGGGCTGTTCGCCTCCGAACTGCTCGGGACGGGGCTGGAGCGCCTGTTCCCGATTTTGACCGAGGGCGCGAGCGACTCGGCGATTCTCGACAACGCCATCGAGCTGCTTTACCACGCGGGCCGCAGCCTGCCGCACGCGGTGATGATGCTGATTCCCGAAGCGTGGAACCACCACGCCGAGATGAGCCCCGCCAAGAAGGCGTTTTATGAGTATCACGCCTGCATCATGGAGCCGTGGGACGGCCCGGCCTCGATCCCGTTCACGGATGGCCAGGTCATCGGCGCGGTGCTGGATCGCAACGGGCTGAGGCCGTCGCGC
>JBBRJN010000250.1:0-5394 GCA_038219365.1 Kiritimatiellia bacterium
CAGTCCACGGCCAATTTAAGATCAGAAAGATCAGCACGGCGGTTCTTCAGCCAAAGCACAAACGCGTCACGATAAGAAACCTGCCGGCACACGCCAGCGGCGGCCGCCACAGGCGGGAGAGCTCCGGAGTTCACACGCGTCTCAAGTTCGCACAATCCGGTATCGTATCCCACGGGAACAGCGCCCGCGCGTGAAACCTTCATGCCGTTATGGTCTGCCGGGTTGTGCGACGCGGTAATCTGCACCGAGGCACCGTAACCCTCCCTCGCCGTGAAAAAATAGACCATCGGCGTCGTCGCAAGGCCCATGTCGTCCACCGAGCATCCCGACTCAGTCAAGCCGCGGCAAAGCGCATCGCGCATATCAGCGGAGGTCAGCCGGATGTCACGGCCGACAAGCATGCGGCGGGCCCCCAGCAGCACCGGCAGCCAGCGACCGATCCGGTACACGGTTTCTAAGTCAAAGTCCGTGCCGAAAACACCCCGCATGTCATATGCCTTAAAAAACGACATCCCTCACCCTTTTTTTTCGCTGCCAGAGCGGCCTACTGAATCACCACCAGCGAAATGCCCGCATGGGAGCCCTTGGGCTTCATCGCCTTGAGCCACGAGGGCATGTCTGACGAGGCCGAAGACCCTTCGTTGGTCGAGATCCCAACCGATTCAGGCGAGGTCGTTGCCAAGGTCTGCATGACCTCCTGTAGCCGCGCCGTGTTACGATGGTCCAAGTGCGCCGAGGTCGAGAACGCCCCGAGGATTCCTCCGACCAACGTGCAGATGATCGAAACCAGAATCAGCGTCGAAAGCGTTACCGATAACGTTCCGTTCTTATCGGTGTGGAACCCTTCCTCCATCTTCACGCGGTCACGCATCGCCTCCAAACGCTCACGCTCCAGCAGGATTCGCTCGCGCTCCAGCTTGAGTTTTTCCTGTTCGATTTGCAGCTCGGTACGCGACAGGGTCTCGTCACCCGTCTTGGCACCGTCATTAGTTTCCGCTTTAAATGGGCTCATAAAAGCCGTTCTCCTGTCGCGCTGGGTTCTGGTAACAGTGCGCATGAGTATAGAGTAAAAAATACCTTTTCGAAACAGGAAAACGCAACCGGAATAAGGTCAGGGTGCGCCCCGATTCAGGAGACAGGATTTAGTGCCGTACATATTCTTTCCACTCCTAAATCCTAACTCCTAAATCCTAACTTCTCCTTGATGTCGGGAGGCGGTTTCGGTATTCTAACGACCCATTTTTGCGATATTTCCCTCGACTTGCGAGGGGCCGTCGCCCACTCGTACGGATTGTGAGAGCATGGATACGGATCAAGAGATTTCACGGCGCCGGACGTTTGCGATCATTTCGCATCCTGACGCGGGCAAAACGACACTGACTGAAAAATTTCTCCTTTACGGCGGAGCCGTTCAGTTGGCAGGGTCGGTCACCGCACGCAAGACCCAGAGCTCCACAACCTCCGACTGGATGGAACTGGAGCGCCAGCGCGGCATCTCGGTCACATCGACAGTCCTGCAATTCGACTACCGCGGCTTCTGCATCAATCTACTCGATACGCCGGGGCACCGCGATTTTTCAGAAGATACCTACCGCGTGCTGATGGCTGTGGATGCCGTGGTAATGGTTATCGACGCGGCCAAGGGCATCGAAAGCCAGACGTTCAAGCTGTTTGAGATGTGCCGCCTGCGCGGCATCCCGATCTTCACCTTCATCAACAAGTTCGACCGGCCCGCACGTGACCCGCTGATGATTATTGACGAGCTGGAACAGCGGCTGCAACTGCATGTCTGCGCCATGAATTGGCCGCTGGGCGACGGGTTAGATTTTCGGGGGGTGTATGACCGGCTGAAGCGTCAGGCGCACTTCTTCGAACGCACCCCGGGCGGTTCCTACCGGGCGCCGGTGTCCGTCCATGACGTGACTGACCCGCTGGTGCGGGATCGGCTCCCGGAGCAGACCTACGCCACCTTGATCGAAAACCTCGCGATGCTCGATGCCGCCAGCGAACCGCTCGACCTCTCGCTGGTGCGCAGCGGCGACATGACGCCGGTCTTCTTCGGCAGCGCGATCAACAATTTCGGCGTGCACCTGCTTCTGGACGCCGTCCTCGAGTACGCGCCGCCGCCGCATCCGCGAGCCTCCAGCAAAGGGCTGATTCCGCCCGAGCACCCGCGCTTCTCCGGCTTCATCTTCAAGATCCAGTCAAACATGGACCCCAACCACCGCGACCAGATCGCCTTTCTGCGCGTCTGCTCCGGCACGTTCACGCGCGATATGAAGGCGTTCCACTCGCGCACAGGCAAGACGATCCGGCTCGCCAGCTCGCAGCGCGTGTTCGGGCGCGAGCGCGAGACCGTGGACGAAGCCTTTCCGGGCGACGTGATTGGACTCGTCGGTCACAGCGGGTTCGGGATTGGCGACACCCTGACGGAGGACGAGGGCCTCACCTTCGAACCCCTGCCGCAGTTCCCGCCCGAATGCTTCGCGCTGCTGCACAATCCGAGCACCGCCACCTACAAGCGCTTCCGCGCCGGGCTGGAGCACCTGCTGCAGGAGGGCGCGGTACAGGCCTTCGCGCTCAAAGACTCGGTCCAAAATGTGCCGCTGCTGGGCGCGGTCGGGACGTTGCAGTTCGATGTGCTGCAGTACCGGCTGGAGAACGAGTATGGCGCAACCTCGCGGCTCGAACCCATGCCGTGGCGCCTGGTCCGCTGGGTCTCACCCGCCGATGTCGAACATGAGGCTTTGCGCGAGGACGGGAAATTGCCCGTGGGCTGCCGCCAGGCAACGGACGCCAACGGGCGAAGGGTAGTGCTCTTCAACACCGACTGGGAACTCAAATACTTCAGCGACAAGAACCCTGGCCTGCACCTCTTGAAGCTGCCCACCGATATCCGCCGCGACAGCGACGCTGCCGTACATTAAACATGAGCAAGGGTGCGGCGGCTGAACGCGCGCACCCGCCTCTCAGCAAGGCGCCTTGCCGATTTTCACAGCATGCCCGGCACTTCCCACCCCTTGCGGTATGAGCGCCGCAGCAACGCGTCCGCGGCTTGCGAATTCGTGATCCGCATCTGCCCCGCATCCCATTGCAGCACCGTTCCCGGCTCGCGGATCGCGACGGTCCCGAGGATGATCGTTTCAGCCATGGGGCCGGTTTGGACGAAGTGCGACTCGGTCTTCTCGCCACCCAGACAGGCATCGAGGAAATGATGATAGTGGTTCCGGGCCGGAACCTTGGGCTTAGCGAAACCTGAAAATTTCGCTTTCGGCAGCAGCACGGGGCCCGCCTGATGCGCCAGCAACAGCGCACCCTCGGTGCCGATCACCAGCGATGATTCCGCCGGGTACTCGTCGAAACCGGCCTCTTTAGCCATGGCCTGGATGTCGTCGGGAGGGAACATCAGCCCGTCGAACCACTCCACCGTAATCGTCTTCCCTCCCGTATTCTTGGCGCCGGGAAAGACCCATGTGATGTGATCGCTCTGCGGCCAGACGTCCGCCCGCCGCGCCGGCGAATTTTTCCATGACTCTTGAACCTCGGCGGTCACCGACAGCGGTGCCGTCAGCCCCAGCCCCTTCCAGACCGCATCGAAAATGTGGCAGCCGATGTCGCCGGACCAGCCCGTTCCGAAGTCCTGCCACGCCCGCCACTTTGCAGGATGATAAATGGCAGGAGCATACTCGCGCACCGGCGCCGTGCCGAGCCAGAGATCCCACGCCAGCGTCGCGGGAGCAGGCTCGCCCTGGGCCGGGCGCGGGCCCACGAGACGATACGTGTCGATCGCGCCCGGGCGGTTTGAACAGAGGATCACGCGCCGGACCTCCCCCACCACCCCCTGCCGCAGCAGTTGCACGGCCATCAGGTCCCCCGGGCCCGAGGCGAATTGCGTGCCGAGTTGGGTGACGCACTTCGACTTCCGCGTGGCCTGGGCCAGCGCACGGCACTCAGCCACGTCGTGGCAGAGCGGCTTCTGACAGTAGACGTGCTTGTTGGCGCGGATGCCCGACATCGCGATCAGCGCGTGCATATGGTCGGGAACAGAGGCGTTGAGCGAATCGATCTTGTCGCCCTCTTTGTCGAGCATCTCGCGCCAGTCGGTGTAGCGGCGCGCGTCTGGCACAAGCGCGGCGGCCGCATCCAAGTGTGTCTTGTCCACATCGCAGATCGCGACGATCTGAGAACGCGGATGCGACAGGAAATTCTTGAGATCGTTTGACCCCATGCCGCCCACACCGATACACGCGTGTGCGATCTTACCGTTCGCCGAAATCCGCCGCGGGCCGGACATGGCACACCCCGTCATAACTCCTGTTGCCGTCAGGGCAGCCCCGGCCGCCAGAAAAGACCTTCTGTTCATCGACTTCATATGCTTTCTCCCCTTTCATCGTTTCAATACCACCAAAAAATGTGCGGACGACGCGGACCCCCGAGGGTCTGTCCGGAACGCGCACGTTCCTGCTAAGGATAAACAACCGCACGCAGGCGAACCTGTGCGCCGGCCAACAACTCCGCAATCCTCCTCCGTTCATCCGGCGGAGCAACGGCACCCCAAAGGTCGGATAACAAACACTCGAACCCTGCGGCGCTCAGCGCCCCTTCGCGGCTACACGCACTGAATGCAGGTGTGCGAGGCCGGTCAGGATGCGCCGACAAAACAGACAGGCCGGCCAGCGCTCCAACGGCCAGACTCTCGGGCTCGATCCCGTGGCTCAGACAAAGTCGCATGGCGCCAAAGAGCCGATCCGAAGATCCCAGTTTGCGTACTGGATCGCGGGTCGCTCGGGCAACCGTGTCGGCCAAAAAAGGATTCGTCATCCGGACAAGCAAATCCTCGGCATAGCAACGGAAGCCCGCTTGGGTAAACAGCGGGTCACCGTGCTTCCCATAGCGCGTAATCAGAGCCTCCCCGGCTTCGCAAAGAAAGGCCCTGCGGACAAGCTCCATCAACTCACGCCTGACACGGAGATCAGACAGCAGAGGCACCCCGCACAGCTCCCCCAGAAAACCCATCATCGTGTGAATCGCATTGTGGCCAAAGAGCTTGGCCTCCTCAAAAGGCAGCAGGTCAGCCTTTTCTTCGAAGGCGGAGATCCCTGGCACGAACCCGGGCAACTGAATCTTTGAAACCAGAATGCGGTTGAACGACTCGACCAGCAAGGCCCTCGGAAAACCCGGCACAACGGGCACAAGGCCACGCCGCTCAATCTCGGCTCGATCGCTGATAACCTGGCTCATTTTACCAATGACCGTGTTGAGAAACTGAACGGGGCGCTGGCCCGCGCCATCACCCGAAGC
Source organism: Kiritimatiellia bacterium (assembly GCA_038219365.1). Lineage (GTDB taxonomy): Bacteria > Verrucomicrobiota > Kiritimatiellia > RFP12 > UBA1067 > JAHFSX01. The sequence goes on from JBBRJN010000250.1 coordinate 5,302, forward strand.
GGCCTTCACATCCTGTTCCAGAATCTCCGCGGCATGGTTGTTGTTCTCAGCCGTGTAGACAATCGTCTGAGCGGCCTCGTGGGTGCGCAACCC
>JBBRJN010000251.1:0-5394 GCA_038219365.1 Kiritimatiellia bacterium
CCCCATTGACGAGCTCTATCTCTTGACCCTGTCCCGCTATCCCTCCCCTGAAGAACGGCTGACAGCGCAGCAGTACACGCGGGCGAATGGCGGGCCGGACCTTTCGATTGCCCAGGATCTGCTGTGGGCACTGGTCAACACCCAAGAATTCTGCGTACGGAGGTGATGATGAGAACCGGTAACACACGACTGACTTCGCGCCGCGGCTTTTTGCGTGGCGGACTGGCAACGGGCCTTGTCTTGCCGTTCATCCCGGTGAGGAATCTTTTTGCCGCCCTGCCTCAGACAAAGGCTGCCAAAGCCGTGATTCAAATCTGGATGTGGGGAGGTCCCTGCCACCTGGACACCTTTGACCCCAAGCCCGCCGCCGGCAATGATTACTGCGGGCCTCTCAACGCCCCCATCGCCACCGCTGTTGACGGCATCCGCATCAGCCAACTTCTGCCACAACTTGCCAAACAAGCCAACATGTACAGCCTGATCCGCAGTATGACCCACGGCATCAATGCGCACGAAACCGCCTCTTATATGGTGCAAACCGGACACAAGCCCGGCGACGGACAGGTCTATCCGGCAGTGGGCGCAGTGGTCGCCCTCAAGAAGGCCGACGGCAGCACCGGGCTGATCCCTCCCTACATCGCTCTCACCAAACCGCTCGGGCGCTTCTCCGAGTCCGGGTTCCTCGGTTCGCGCTACAAACCTTACGCCAGCGGCGGCGACCCCAACGCCACAGTCTTCACGGCCGAGGGTATTGTCACCGAAGGCATCACACGCGAAAGACAGGAGCGCCGCCGGACATTGCTCACGCAACTCGACACCCTCGGCAAGCGGCAACCCTCGCCACTCTTCGATGCCATGACGGCAAGCCGCGAGCGCGCGTATGAGCTGATCCTCGGCAAACCGGGCAAGGTCTTTGACCTCTCGCTCGAAAAGGATTCCGTGCGCGACCGTTATGGGCGCAACACCTTCGGCCAGTCCTGCCTCGCTGCCCGCCGCCTGATTGAACAGGGCGTGGTCTACGTCAGCGTCAACTACCCAGGTTGGGATACGCACAAGCAGCACTTCAACATTATGAACCGTAAGCTGCCGGAGTTTGACACTGGCCTCTCCGCTCTGCTTGAGGATCTCTCCCAGCGAGGGCTGCTCGACTCTACCATCATCTGGTGCGGCGGCGAGTTCGGACGCACGCCGAAAATCCTTTGGGATGCGCCGTGGAACGGCGGTCGCGGCCACTACGGCAAGGCCTTCTCTTCGCTCATTGCCGGCGGAGGCTTTCGTGGCGGGCACGTCATCGGCGCGACCGATGCGCGCGGTGAGGAAGTCGCGATGGACCCTGTCTACCCCACCGACCTGATCGCCGCGATCTATGGTCGGCTCGGGTTCAACGCAGCGGACACGCTGCCACATCCCCAAGGCCTGACAATCCCGCTCGTGCCCGCTCGCGATGCCGCCGCCGGCCCAAACCCCTTAACCGCCCTCATGTAAAAGCTATGCGAATACCCCTCAGCCTGATCACACTGCTCGTCGCCGCATCGGCCACCCTCGCTGCGGAGATCGGATGCGTCTACCCGGCAGGCGGCGCACCCGGCACGACCTTCGAAGTCTCGGTTCGCGGCCAAGGCCTGAATACAGCCAGCGGAGCACACGTCTCGGGGACAGGCGTCGACACGGCCCTCGTCAAGGTCATCCCGCTTGACCCCGCCATGCCAGGCAAGCGGCGGAAAGTGCCCCAGCTCCAAGACGAGGTGATCCTGCGTGTCACCATCGCAAAAGAGGCTCAGCCCGGCACACGTGATTTCCGCCTGATCTGCGGCAACGACTTCACCGTGCCCTTGGCGTTCCATGTGGGACGCTATCCGGAAATTCTTGAAACCGAGCCCAACGACGCCACGCTCAGCGGCATGAAACTGGAGGCCCTGCCGGTCTGCGTCAATGGCCGTATCACCGAGCAGGACACCGACACGTTCCGCTTCAAGGCCATCAAAGGCCAAACCCTGGTGGCACAGGTGCAGGGGCGCGCGCTGATCCCGTATCTCGCGGATGCCGTGCCCGGCTGGTTCCAGCCGCTGCTCAAACTCTTCGACGGGCAGGGACATGAGCTGATGAGCGCCGACGACTTCCGCTTCGACCCCGACCCCATCCTCGTCTTCAACGTGCCGGCCACGGGCGACTACGAACTGCAATTGTGTGATGCGATCCATCGCGGACGCGACGACTTTGTCTACCGGCTCACCCTCGGGAGCCTACCGCTGGTCACCGGATTTTCCCCCATGGGAGGACGGAAGGGCGACAGCCTGAACATCACCCTTGAAGGGGTCAACCTGCCGTCGCAGAAAGTGCGTATTTTCAGCGGCGGGAAGACCTCTGAGTCCTGCCTGCAAGCGCTCGTCGACAACACGCTCTTCTTCCCCGCGCTCCGCTTCGACCTCGACTCCTTGCCTGAGTTGACCGTGACAGAGCCCTCGGGTGCAGGACCTCCGGTCCAGAACGTGTCCGTCCCCGTCATCGTCAACGGCACCATCGACCGGCCCGGCAGAGTCAATGTTTTCCGCTTTGAGGGCAAGGCTGGACAGAACATCGCCATTGAGACGCGGGCGCGGCAACTCGGCTCCCCGCTCGACACGGTGATCACCCTCGCCGACAGCCATGGCAAAATTCTGGCCACGCATGACGACCAGACGAATGTTTTCACTGGGCTGCTGACGGATCACTGCGACTCGGCCATCACCACGCGCCTGCTCGCAGACGACACCTATGAGATCCGTGTCCGCGACACCCGCGGCAAAGGTGGCCCCGACTATCATTACCGTCTGCGCATCAGTGCGCCGCGCCCTGACTTTGAGCTCTGGGTCACCCCCTCGACCCTGAGCATTCCCCTTGGCGGAACGGTGCGGGCCAATGTCCATGTCCGCCGCATCGATGGCTTTACGGGACCGATCGCGCTTCAGCTCGACAACCCGCCGCTCGGCATCAGTTGCGAAGGGGGGGAAATACCCACAAACGCAACCGAAAATGTGATTACGCTCTCGACCTCAGCCTCGACTAAACGGCTTCCAACGACACCCTTCGAACTGACCCTCAGCGGGACCGCGAGCAATGGCGTGGCCCTTCTGCGCCAGACCGCCGTGCCCGCACACCGTAAACTTCAGGCCTTTTATTACAACCACCTCGTGCCGGACCAGACCTGGATGGCCAACATCAATGCGGAGAAACGCGGCTTCGCCTTGCAGATCGTCATCCCGGAAAATACAACCTGCATCAAAGCCCCGGCCAAAAAACCATTCGAGGTGACAATCTCCGGCGGTAAAGCTAAAGCCCTTGCGGATTTTGTCACCGTGCATGTGGTCGAACCTGAAAACGGGTTCGTCGTCAACACGGTCCGCGATGGTGTCAACCCAGGAGAACTCGTGGTGACCCTGACCAGTTCCGAGGATGAATACGCGCCACCGAGAATCGGAAACCTCGTGCTGGGCGTCGCACGCAAAAACCCGAAATTCAAGCAGCCGAATCGTCCCCCTCAGGCTGGAGCCCTGACCACCGCAACGCCGTACAGGATCGAATAAGCGGCCCAGCTTAAGGCAGCCAGACTTCAGCCGAGGCATCGCTGGGCATGCGCCAGTCCCCGCGCGGCGAAAGATTGATCGAGCCGACCTTCGGGCCATCCGGCATACAGGAGCGCTTGAACTGCTGGCTGAAGAAGCGCGTGAAGAAGAGCTTGAGCCAGCGGTCGACCTCCGCCGCGCTGTAAGTGCCTTTGAACGCGACTCCCGCCAAAAACCGGATCTTCTCAACCGGCGCTCCGCAGCGGACAAAATGATAAAGGAAGAAATCGTGCAGCTCGTAAGGTCCGATCACCTCTTCGGTCTTCTGCGCGATCTGCCCCTCTTTGTCCGCAGGCAACAGTTCAGGTGAAACGGGCGTTGCCAGAATATCGGTCAACGCGACGGACGTCAACGCATTCGAACGATGCTCAGCCACCCACTGCACCAGATACCGCACCAGGGTCTTAGGCACGCCGCTGTTGACGCCGTACATGCTCATTTGATCACCATTGTAGGTACACCACCCCAGCGCCAGTTCGGAAAGGTCACCCGTGCCGACCACCAGTGCGCCGAGCATATTCGCCTTATTCATCAGGATCTGCGTACGCTCGCGCGCCTGGGTGTTTTCGTAGGTGATATCATGCTCTTCTCCCGAGTGCCCGATATCCGCAAAGTGTTGCCGACACGCCGCCGTGATGTCGATCCGATCCAGCGACACGCCCAGCCCCCCGCACAGGCGAATCGTATTTCCCAGCGTACGCTCGGTCGTCCCAAACCCCGGCAGCGTGATGGCGCAGATGCCCGAGCGGTCTAACTTCGCACGCTCAAACGCTTCACAGATGACCAGCAACGCCAGCGCGGAATCAAGTCCACCTGAAAGCCCCACAACCACCTTGTTACATTTGGCGTGCAACAGGCGCGTGGCAAGGCCCGTACTCTGAATCGCAAAAATCTCTTCGCACCGGCTATTGCGCGCCGCCTCATCTGCGGGAACAAAAGGATGCCGCTCAACCGTGCGCATCAGCCCGTTACAAACCGACACGTCATCGGACGAATCGTAGACGATTTTGCGCACTGGCTCTATTTGGGAGGCGCACTGTCCGTAGGATGCGTTCTGCCGCCGCTCAAACGTGAGATAAGCCAAGTCGACATCGGCCAGCAACAGATTGGGGTCGCGCGTAAAACGTTGATTCTCGGCCACTAACCGGCCGTTCTCGGCGATCATTGCGTGGCCGCCAAAGACCAGGTCTGTACTCGACTCACCCGGCCCCGCGCCGGCGTAGACGTAGGCGGCCAGACAACGTGCCGACTGTTGTGTCACAAGCGTGCGGCGATACTCGCTTTTACCGACCAACTCGTTGCTCGCGGAAAGGTTACAGAGGATCGTTGCGCCGTTCAGCGCCTGCCGCGTACAGGGCGGAATCGGGCTCCAAAGGTCTTCACAAATCTCAACACCGACAGAGCAATCCGAAACGCCAAGCGACTGAAAAACCAAATCCGTGCCGAAGGGGACTTCCTCCTCGCAAAGGCGGATGGTCTTGGCCTGTGTGGCGGCGGCTGAAGTAAACCAGCGTTTCTCGTAGAACTCGCGCGTCGTGGGCAGATGTGTCTTGGGCACCACGCCGAGAATATTGCCTTGGCGACAGACGACCGCGCAGTTAAAAAGCAGGCCGTCTAGGCGGACGGGCAATCCCAAAATAAACAAGGTGTCGTACGCCACGGTCTTTTTCAGAAAGACGGACACGCCCTTTTCAGCAGCATCCAGCAGCGTGGACTGGAAGAACAGGTCCGCACAGGTGTACCCTGTGACACACAGTTCGGGAAACACAAGCACATCCGCGCCGGACTCGGC
>JBBRJN010000252.1:0-5369 GCA_038219365.1 Kiritimatiellia bacterium
CTGGCGATCGACGCGCTGACGCCGATCGGGCGCGGCCAGCGTGAGCTGATCATCGGCGACCGCAAGACTGGCAAAACGACGCTGGCGATCGATGCGATCCTCAATCAGGCGGGTAAAGGCGTCTACTGTTTTTACGTGGCCGTCGGACAGAAGTTGTCGACGGTGGCGTCGTTGCATAAATTGCTGACTGAGCGCGGCGCGATGGACTACACCACGATCATTCTTGCGAACGCCTCCGAGCCCGCCCCGTTGCAGTATCTCGCGCCCTACACCGGCTGCGCGATGGCGGAGTACTGGCGCGACCGCGGCGGGCATTCGCTGGCGATCTACGATGACCTCACGAAGCATGCGCAGGCCTATCGCCAGATGTCGCTGTTGCTGCGCCGTCCGCCGGGACGCGAGGCGTTTCCCGGCGACATTTTCTACCTGCACAGCCGGGTGCTTGAGCGTGCCGCGAAAATGTCCGATGAAAAGGGCGGTGGCAGTCTGACGGCGCTGCCGATCGTCGAAACGCAGGCAAATGACATCTCGGCGTACATCCCGACCAATGTGATCTCGATTACGGACGGCCAGATCTTTCTGGAGGCCGGCCTGTTTCACGAGGGCCAGCGCCCGGCGATCAACCCCGGAATCTCTGTGTCGCGTGTGGGTGGCGATGCTCAGGTCAAGGCCATGAAGCAGACGGCGGGCCCGCTGCGCGTGCTGTTGGCGCAGTACCGTGAACTCGAAGCCTTCATGCGGTTCTCTTCGGACCTGGACGCCAACACGGTCGAACAGCTGGCCATGGGCCGTTCACTGATGCATGTGTTGCGGCAGCAGCCCAACCAGCCGGTTGAGGTTCACAAGCAGGTGGCGGTGCTCTACGCGGGCACGAAAAAGGCGCTTGTGAAGGTGCCCGACCAGAATCTGCAAGAGGTTGTGAAAGCGTTGTACAAGGCGATCGACACGCGCGAGATCGGGCAGGTGTATGCCGCGCGGTTCGCGTCCAAGCCGGTGATGGACGATGAGCTCAAGGGGCTACTCGACACGCTGATCGAGGATACGGTTAAGAAATACCGCAAGAGTTAACGTTCGGCGGGCGGTGTGAGTCATGGCAAATTTTCGAGAATACAGTGCGCGGCTTGCGTCGATGAGCGGCATGCGGCGAGTGACGGCGACCATGAAGATGGTAGCTGCCTCTCACCTGCATCGCGCACAGACGGAGCTGCATCTGCCCGAGCCGTTTGCTGCGGCTTTGTGGGCGCTGGCACCCGTTTTGAAGCAGGCCGTTTATGCGGCGCACCGCGCGTGTCTGCCGCCGCCGGAAAAGGGCAGCCGTGTGCTGCTGGTGGTGATGACGTCTAACAGGGGGCTTTGCGGCGCGTTCAACAATTCCGTGATTCGCGAAGTCCGCCGCTGGGTCAGGGAGCAGAAAGCGGCACGCGGCATACAGGTGGAGGCTATTTTCGCGGGGCTGAAGGGGTACACGGCGCTCGGGCGCGAGATCCCGCCTTGCATGCCGGTCGTGGAGGTCATCGCGCATCCGAAGGCCAAAGAAACAGAGGCTATTTCACAGCACGCGATGGACGCGTTTCTCGATAACACGTATGACGAAGTGTGGGTCGCTTACAACCGGTTCGTGAACATCATGGGCGGCGAGGTGCGTGTTCAGCGTGTCATGCCCTATCAGGACCAGCCGAACATGGGGCGTCCTGAGGCCATTCCGGAGGCCGCTCCGGATTTAATCGAGCCCCATGATTTCCGCATGCTGGAGGCGATCATGCGGCAGTGGATGCATCTCAGTGTGTATTTCGCGTTGTTGAACAGTGTGGCGAGTGAGCATGCGGCGCGGGTGATGGCGATGGAGAACGCGACGGTCAACCTGCGGCGCATGGAAAAAGATCTGACCCTGTTGCGGAATCGGGCCCGGCAGGCGGCGATCACCAACGAGCTGACCGAGATCGTCGGTGGGGCGGAGTCGCTGAGCTAACGTGGGTTTTGGAATGTCGGATGGAGAGCGATATGAGTGAACAAAAGGCGGAGAGTTTGAATCGCGGGCGCGTCATCCAAGTCTTGGGCGCGGTGGTGGATGTGGAGTTTCCGGACGGCCACCGTCCGCGACTCCTGTACGCCTTGAAGACGACCAATGCGCTGCTGAACGACCAGCCGTTCAACCTTGTGCTTGAGGTGGCGCAACATTTGGGCGACTGCCGCGTACGCACCATTGCCATGCAGTCGACCATCGGGCTGGTGCGCGACGCCGAGGTTCTCGACATGGGCGAGTCCATCACGATGCCGGTGGGAAAACCGACGCTCGGGCGCGTGATGAACCTGCTGGGCGAGCCCGTGGACGGAAAGGGCCCCGTCAACGACGATGTGCGGCTGCCGATCCACCGGCAACCGCCGACTTTTTTGGATCAAAACCCGGAGGCTCAGGTGCTCGTGACGGGCATCAAGGTTATCGATCTGTTGACACCCTACCGCAAAGGCGGCAAGGTCGGGCTGTTCGGCGGCGCGGGCGTGGGCAAGACCGTGCTGATCCAGGAGCTGATCCACAAAATCGCGCACGAGCACGGCGGCTACTCTGTTTTCGCGGGTGTCGGCGAGCGCACGCGTGAGGGCACGGCGCTTTATCAGGAAATGGCCAGCGCGGGCGTTTTGGAAAAGACGGCCATGGTGTTCGGTCAGATGAATGAACCGCCGGGAGCACGTTCGCGCGTGGCTCTCTCCGCTTTGACCGTGGCCGAATATTTCCGCGATGAGATGCGCCAGGACGTGCTGCTGTTCATTGACAACATTTTCCGTTTCACCCAGGCCGGTTCTGAGGTTTCGGCGCTGCTGGGCCGTATGCCCTCGGCTGCGGGCTACCAGCCTTCGCTCGGCACGGAGATGGGCGAACTGCAGGAGCGCATCACGTCGACCAAGCAGGGGTCGATCACCTCTGTCCAGGCCGTGTACGTGCCCGCGGACGACTACACCGACCCGGCGCCTGCCACGACCTTCGCTCACTTGGATGCCACCACGGAACTGTCGCGTGCGATCGTGGAGCAAGGTATTTATCCGGCGGTGGACCCGCTGACGTCGAGTTCATCGATGCTTGCACCCGAAGTGGTGGGTGAGGAGCACGTGCGCGTGGCACGCGGTGTGCAAGAGGTCTTGCAGCGGTACAAGGAACTGCGCGACATCATCGCGATTCTGGGCATGGACGAGCTTTCCGAATCCGATAAGATGAGCGTGACGCGTGCGCGTAAGATTCAGCGTCTGCTGTCACAGCCGTTCCATGTGGCCGAAACTTTTACGGGCATGAAAGGTGCGTATGTGAAGCTGGAAGACACCATCCGCTCTTTCGCGGCGGTCTTGGATGGCAAGTGCGATGAGTTGCCGGAACAGGCGTTCTATATGGTTGGCACGATCGAGGACGTGTTTGAAAAAGCGAAGACGTTGAAATAATCATGACGACATTTCCCTTCAGCATTCTGACTCCTGGCGGCACGATCGTGAGCGGCGAGGTGACGCAGATCGAGGTGCGCACCTATGTGGGGGCGCTCGGGGTCATGGCCAAGCACGCGCCGATGGTGGCGGCGTGTCCGGCGGGTATCGTGCGGATTCAGCAGGAGGGCGTCTGGGTGCGTTTCAAGGCCGGAGCGTTTATTCTGACGACTGACGGCACGAAGGCGACTGTGCTGACCTCGCATGCCCAGTATGCCGGCACCCAGTAAGCTCCCCTCGGCTATCGGAGGTTTGGACAGCGGCCCGGAATCTTGCTATCTTTCTTTCATTTTTGGGGTCCTGTGAAATGTGGGGATGAGGCGATGGTTAATTTGAGCGAGCAGGAGGCCACTGCCTTGGTGGCGTTGCAGCGGGGCATTCCGCTGACGGAGCGTCCGTTCGCGGAACTCGGTGCGGGCTTGGGGCTTTCCGAGGAAGCCGTGTTAACGCTGGTCCGCAAGCTGCTGGAAGCGGGGGATGCCCGAAGGTTCGGCGCGGTATTTGATGCGCGTCGTTTTGGGTATCGCAGCGCGTTGTGCGCGGTGACCGTGCCGCGCGTGCGGATGGCCGAGGTTGCTGCAAAGGTGGCTGCCGTGCGTGGCGTAACGCACGCCTACGAGCGTGGCTGGCCCGCAGAGCTTCCTGGCACCTTGCCAGGTGGCCCGGCCGGGAAAAGCTGGCCTAACCTTTGGTTCACCCTCGCGGCACCTTCGGCTGAGTTCGTCCAGGAACTAGAGCTGTTACGTGCGGCCTGTCAGCCGTACGCGATCCACGAACTTCCCGCTACGCGGCGTTTCAAGATCGATGTGGTCTTCGACGTCCGCACGCGCGACCGCGACGAGCGGGTCGAGCCGCGCAGGCCGCTGGCTAAGGCTTCGGCAAACGTGGTTGAGCTGAACGAGGACGAGAAGGCGATTGTGCGTCTGCTGGAAGGCGACCTGCCTGTTTGCGCACGCTTTTTTGAGCCCTTGGCGCAGCAGGCGCGGCTGAGCGAGGCGGCCCTGCTGGGGCAGGTGCGCGCGTGGCAAGACTCGGGCGTGATGCGGCGTATCGGGCTGCTGTTGCGGCACCGCGAAATCGGCTTCAAAGCCAACGGCATGTGCTGCTGGGATATGCCCGAGGCGGAGGTGATGGAGGCCGGCCGGCGCGTGGCGGCCTGTCCGGAGGTCACGCATTGCTACGAGCGCCCGGCCATGGACATCTTCCCCTTCCGGCTCTACGCGATGATCCACATGACGACGTGGGAGGGCACGCAGAGGCTCTTCGAGCGCATCACCCGCGAGGCCGGGCTATCCGGTGGGCAGCTGCTGCTTTCACTGACCGAGTTTAAGAAAACGAGCATGCAGTTCTTTTGACCGGAGGTTTCTCATGGCGACGAAAAACGTGCTGGTGGCGCAGTCGGGCGGGCCTTCCGCAGTGATCAACAACTCCATACGGGGTTTGTTTGAGGCTTGCCGTGATTATCCGTCTGTGTTCGGGCGCGTGTATGGGGCGTGGCACGGCATCGAAGGCGTGCTGAAAGAAAGACTGTTGGACATCAGCGCGCAGGACCCCAAGGAGATCCGGTTGCTGGAGTGCACGCCGGCGGCAGGCGCGATCGGCACCTGCCGGTACCAGTTGAAGGAGGGTCAGGCCGAGGATTTCAACCGGGTGATCGAAGTGCTGAAGGCGCATAATATCGGTTATTTTTTCTATGTTGGCGGCAAAGACTCCATGGATACCGCCAATAAGATCGCTAAACTGGCGGAGGCGAAGGGGCTCGATCTTGTCGCGACGGGCGTGCCGAAAACGATCGACAACGATGTGGGCGATTCGGAGTTCAAGTTGGTGGATCATGCTCCGGGTTACGGCTCGACGGCACGTTACTGGGCTGCAAACTTGCTCGGCGCGAACGAAGAGAA
>JBBRJN010000253.1:0-5351 GCA_038219365.1 Kiritimatiellia bacterium
CCCGGGGCAGCAGTACTTCGCGGGCACGCACCTGAACCCCAACGTGACGTGGTGGCCGCAGTCCGCGCCTTTCTTCGCTTACATCAACCGTTGCCAGGCGCTGCTGCAGCGCGGGAGGCCGTTTGCTGACGTGCTCTACTACTACGGCGATCACGTTCCGAACTTTACGCAGCATAAGCGCACCGACCCCGCCAAGGTTCTGCCCGGCTATGACTATGATGTGGTCAGCGAAGAAGCCTTACTCACGCGCGCCTCTGTCCGCGACGGAATGATTGTGATGCCGGACGGCGTGAGCTACCGCGTGCTGGTGATCGCCAACCGCGAGGTGATCGCGCTGCCGGTCTTACGGAAGGTTCAAGAGTGGGTCGCCGCAGGCGCGACAGTTGTAGGCCCGAAACCGGTTCAGGCCAGCGGGCTTAAAGACGCGGCGCAAGCCGATGCCGAGGTCAAGCGCATCGCCGACGAGCTGTGGGCACCGGCAGGGACGGACCGCCGGGCCGTCCGCAAAGGAATCGTGAGCGACAAGACGGCGCGCGAGCTCTTGCATGCCAGGGGTGTGAAGCCCGACTTCGAGATCGACGCGCCAACCCATGCAGCCGAGGCCTTCGATTTCATTCATCGCACGGACGGCGATGCGGAGATTTACTTTGTGGCGAATCGGGCGACGAATGCGGTGTCCGCATCGTGCACGTTTCGGGTGGCTGGGAAAGCGCCGGAGCTGTGGGACGCGGTGAGCGGTACGCACGGGTTGGCGAATGTTTTTGAGGAACGGGATGGGCGCGTGACGCTGCCGCTTGAGTTCGCGCCGTGCGGATCGCGGTTCGTGGTGTTCAGAGAAAAGGCTTCAGGCGGCGGGGTTCAGGGTACAGGAAGGAACACGCCGGCGCTCAGCCCCGTGAAAGTGCTGGAGGGGCCGTGGGAGGTGACGTTCGATCCGACGTGGGGCGGGCCCGCAAAGGCGGTCACGTTCAATGATCTGACTGATTGGACGGATCAGCCCGATCTTGGCATCAAACACTATTCGGGCACCGCGCTTTACCGCAAGGCGTTCAATCTTCTTGAACCCCGAACCTCGAACCCCGGCTCCTCGCTCTTCCTCGACCTCGGCAGGGTGCGTGAATTGGCGGAGGTGCATGTCAACGGCAAGCCGTGTGGCATCGTGTGGGCGCCCCCCTTTCGAGTGGACATTACGAAAGCGGCGAAGCCAGGTCCGAATGAACTTGAGGTCCAGGTCGTGAACTTCTGGTACAACCGCCTGGTAGGAGACAAGGACTTGCCGATCGAGAAAAGGCTGACGCACACGAACATCAAGAAGCTGTACAACCCCGGTGCGCCGCTGATGCCCTCGGGGTTGCTGGGCCCGGTGACGATCCAGAGTGGGGTTCCTGTGGGCGCACACGAATAAGGCCCGCACAAACTGCCGCCCCAAGCGCATGGCTGCGCGGGACCTTTGCCTTCACGCGTGCGCGGCGGGTGCGAGGATGTCCTTCTGGTCCTGCTTGGCGCGCAGGCCGCGTGTCACTTGGGCGGGGTGAAGGGTAAAGGGGTTGAGGCCGGTGTAGTACATCGCGGTGGACCAGGTCGAGGGGGTGGGGGTGAAGATCTGGACCTGCTCGGGCGAGAGGCGCAGGCTTTTCGTCGCAAAGCGTTTGAGGGCCTGCATGTCGTCGTTGCTGCATTCGGGATGCGCGGCAATGAAATAATACGTCAGAAACTGCTTCAGCCCATGCTTTTTATTGGCAGCGTCGAAGCGTTCCTTGAAGTCTAGCAATGCGTCGGTAGAGGGTTTCCCCATCGCATCCAGCACCCGCTTTTCAGAGTGCTCGGGTGCGAGCTTGAGCTGGCCGGAGACATGGTGCAAAGCCAGTTCGTCGATGTAGCGTGCGCCATTAAGCACGTCGGCGGCAATCAGGTCAGGGCGGATGCCCGAGGCCATGAAGACTTTCCGCACGCCGGGGATGTGGCGCAGTTTCTTCAGCAGCTCCAGTTGCGGCCCGTGATCAGGGGTGAGCGCCGTGCAGCACGAGGGATAGAGACAGCGTTTGTCCGGGCAGGCTCCTTGCTTGACTTTGCGCTCGCACTCGAAGCCATACATGTTGGCGGTGGGGCCGCCGACATCCTGGATGATGCCGGTGAATTTCGGGTGGCGGATCATGCGGTGCGCCTCCTCGATAATTGACGCCTCGGAGCGGCTGACCACGCGGCGGCCCTGATGCATGGCGATCGCGCAAAAATTACATTCACCGTAACAGCCGCGGTGGGTGGTGATCGAAAAACGGATGGTGTCCAAGGCGCGGATCGTGCCCTTGGCGGCGTGGCTCGGGTGGGCGTCGAGCATGAAGGGCAAGCCGTAGACCGTATCGAGCTCGGCCGCTGAGAGCGGCAAGGAAGGCGGGTTGTGGACGAGGCAGCGCGTGTCTACCCGTTGCACCAGCGGCTTGGCCGTGCGGGGCTCTTGGTTCGCGGCGAAGGTACGGAACATATCGAGAAAGGCGGCTCGGCCCGCGTCGTCAGGTGTTGCAACCGTGCTGTAATCCGGCAGGGAAACGGAGCCTTGGGGCAGGGCCTCGGACGTGGCGGGCAGGGCGTAGCAGAGGCCGCGCAGGCTTCGCCATTCGTGTGCGTCGCGCAGTGCGCGGGCCAGCGATGTAATCGTGCGCTCAGCCATGCCGTAGACGAGGATGTCGGCTTTGGCGTCGAACAGCAGCGGGCGGCGTACGGTGTCCGACCAAAAATCATAGTGTGCGATACGTCGCAGGCTGGCTTCGATCCCGCCGATGACGATGGGCTTGCAGGGCTTGAAGGCCGCGCGGATGAGGTTGCAATAGGCGATCACCGCACGGTCGGGCCGGGCGGTATTCTCACCTCCCGGGGTGAAGTCATCTTGATGGCGCTTCTTGCCCGTGGCGGTATAGTTGGCGACCATGGAGTCGACACACCCGCTGGAGACGCCCCAAAAGAGGCGCGGCTGGCCGATGCGGCGGATCGCTTCATGCGAGCTGACATCGGGCTGCGCGATAATCGCCACACGGAAGCCGGCGTGGGTCAGCACGCGCCCAATCACGGCGACACCGGAAAACGGCGAGTCGATATAGGCGTCGCCAGAGACCAGAATCACGTCTGGGGCATCCCAGCCGAGGCGCTCGATTTCAGCAGGAGTACAAGGAAGGAACATGGGCGCGAGTATACACCTTCTTGCGCGTATGGTCAAAAGGTGACAGGCTTGTGCCCGGTCTGCGGCGCTTGGCCGTTGGTCCAAGGTTCCCCGTGGCCAGCAAGCCGACAGAGACGGTTATTTTTAGCCAGGATTGCAGGATTTACAGGATTGCGGCGGCTAAAAATGCGTTGGCACAGTTTGCAATAACCAAGAAATAACCAAGAAGGAATAATCAAAGGACTGGTCTTGAGAAGGACCCAAAGGATTGCCGCCGGCGGCGTGTCATGCGAGCGACACGCGCACGCCTGCCGCACGCCGTATGTTCGCCGGGCGTCCGAGACGTGCCGCCCGTACTTGCGGTGCCCGGCCCGGATCGGTACCCGGTCCACGCCCATACCGGACAAGGGGCTTCAGGGTGCGGTGAGCACCTCGACACTCAGCTTGAGGTAAGTCTCGATGGCGGTGCCGGGCTCCAGATAGCGCAGCAGGCCTTTTTTCGCGTTTTGCTCCTGGCCTTCCGGTAAGCAGTTTGCTGGCTCCAGCCCCACAACGTACTCGCCTTGCCCCATCATTTTCCACTGAATCAGATACGGCAACTCGGCCACGCGATAGGTGACCTTGAAGGCCAGCCCCAGAGCGCGGTTCACGAGGCGGATGGACGCGAGGCCCTGGCTGTCGGCAGGCAGCGTGTGATAATAGACCTGCTCACGAAATCCGGGCACGGGAGCGGTGATTTTCGGCCACTCAGCCAGCCCCGCAGCGGCATGGTCGTTTTGCGGCGTGACCTCGTGCGGCGGCGCCTCGAGTACAGCGCCTTCGTCCACGAGCGGCCAGCCGAGGTTCAGGTGATAAAGCAGCATCAGCGGTGAGGGGGTGAACCCTTGGTTTTCAATCGTATCGTGAACCGTGATGGAGGCCTCGCCGAGCGCGGTCGTGAGGGTACGGGTGAGGAGCAGGTTTTCCCCGAAAACCTTGCTGTGGCGCACGCGTCCGCTGGCGCTCAGCGTGTATGTGCCGCTGTCTGACCAGCCAGAGGTTGTGTTGACCTCCTCCGCCGGGGTGTGGCTTAACCGGCCGTGCAGGCCGTGACGCTCGCCGTTAGCGGTGTTCGGGCCGCCCACGTTGGTCAGGCCGCAACCGGTCAGCAAACCGCCGCCCCAAGTCCGCAACCACTCGAGGCCCTCCGCGTCATGGAACTGCGGCGCGACCGCCTGATTGCGTGAGACCCAGGCCAGCGGGGTCCCCTTGTAATAGGCTTGTCCGATATCCATGCCGCGGTCGGGATGGATCGAAAAGGAGAGCCCGCTCCCGTTGTTGACCTCCAGCACGCGCATGCCGCGGCCTTTGCCGTCATCCGAAACCAGCCGTCGGATCGAGGCGACCTGGGCCATGTGGCCGACACGTGGGTTCAGATACGCAAGGTCAAAGGGTTTCATGATACGCGCCTCATTTGCCGTCGATTAGGGTTGCCAACTCTTTTTCGAGCGCGGTGATCTCTTCGCGCCACGCGGTGAATTTCTTCATGTTGGCCTCGTTTTTATCGGGCTTGGTCGCGATCCAAGTTTGGAGTTCGGTGTTGACCGCTGTCAGGCGGGTGCTCTTGGTACGGTAGGCGTCGGCTTTCTCCTTCGGCAGTTGTGCGAGGCGAGCGTCCATTCGGATGTCGTCCAGCCGTTTCCCCTCGTCGGCGATAATCTGTTCAAGCGCTTCGCTCTTCTTTTCGAAAACCGTTTTCAGATTCTTCAGTTCCGCCTCCGCTTCGGTTTTTTTCTTGGCGGCGGCGCGGTATGCCAGTGCGGTCTTTTCCGGCAGGGGCTTCAGCAGGGCGTCGACCGCTGAAGGGCGGTTGCCGAACAGGTCCTTGAGGCTCCGGATGAATTTTTCAGGGGAGATGTCTTGGTCAGCCCCAAGCTGTCCAAGCTTGGTCTGTCCGTCATCATCCAGCACGATATAAGTGGGATAACCTCCAACTCCGTAGGCTTCGGACAGGGCACGGTTGCGCGCTACAAACTTCTCGGGCACAAGGGTCTTGTCCTGCGGAAAATCGATCCAGACCAACATGAGGTTGTCCTTTGCAAACGCACCCCATGCGTCCTGCGAGAAAACTTTTTCGTCCATGTGCTTGCACCAGCCGCACCAGTCCGAGCCGGTAAAATTGAGCAAGAGCGGCAGCTTTTTCTCGGCGGCCACTTTC
>JBBRJN010000254.1:0-5318 GCA_038219365.1 Kiritimatiellia bacterium
TGGATCTCGTGCATGCCCATCAGGAAAACGCCGCTGTTGCCGCGGCCCTGGCTGTTGCCCTCGGCCGGCGGCGTCGCGAATTCGATGTGGAGCTGGCAGTCGCCGAACGAATCCTTGGTGTGGATCTCGCCCGTCTTGGGAACGACTTCCAGAGCGCCGCCATCCACGATCTTCCACTTGCAGGCATCGTCCTGGCCCGAGCGCCAAGCGTCCAGCGACGTGCCGTCGAAGAGCACGACCGCGTCTGAGGGCGGCTTGCCGGGGTCAGCCGTAATGACCGCAGGGCGCGGCCGATTCATATCGTGCACCGACCATGCGTGTTTCGCGTCCGGCGTGTCGCCGTAAAGTCCCGCCATAACGGCAGACGCCGCCGTACCTGCGGCCAACGCCGCCACAATCATCTTCACATGCTTCATACTTCCGTCCTCCGAGTTTATAAAACCGCGCACACGGTTGTTCCGTTGTGTGGTTGAATATAGTGACAAAATCCACTCCGGTTGGCTATACCGAGTTTTGACCGACCCTCAAAACAGGGTGAGTTGTCCGGGGATATCCGTAGACTTCTTTTTGTTGTGCTTGGCGAGTTTGGGGATGCCGGCCTCCAGCTCCCCCTCTTCAAGGTTGGAAAGAATCTCGCGCGACCGGTCAATCACCTCGTCGGGCATTCCGGCAAGCCGCGCCACATGGATGCCGTAGCTCTTGTCCGCGGTGCCGGGAGCGATGCGACGCAGGAAGACCACGCTATCGCCGTGCTCACGCACCTGCACCGTGTAATTCTTCACGCCGCTCAGGGTGATGGCCAGGTCGGTCAGCTCATGGTAGTGCGTGGCAAAGAGGGTCTTCGCCTTGACGCGCGGCGTGTTGTGCAGATACTCGGCCACGGCCCAGGCGATGCTGATGCCGTCGAAGGTGCTGGTGCCGCGGCCAATCTCGTCGAGCACGATCAGGCTTTTTGAGGTGGCATTGTTGAGGATGTTGGCGGTCTCCTGCATCTCCACCATGAAAGTGCTGCGGCCGCGGGCGAGATCATCGCCCGCCCCCACGCGCGTGAACACGCGGTCGAGCAGCGCGATTTTCGCCTCGCGGGCGGGCACAAAGGAACCGATGTGCGCCATGATGGCAATCAGCGCGACCTGGCGGATGTAGGTGGACTTACCCGCCATGTTGGGCCCGGTAATGAGCATGATTTGGTTGCGGCGGCAGTCGAGCAGCGTGTCGTTCGGCACGAACTGCTCGGCGGCCGGCAACTGCTCGATCACGGGGTGCCGTCCGTCGCGGATCTCAAGCCCGTCCTTCTCCAGAATCTGCGGGCGCACGTACCCCAACGCGAGGGCGCGGTCGGCCAGCGAGGTCAGCACGTCAAGCTGCGCCAGCGCATCGGCCGTCTCCTGGATACGCGCAGTCTGCGCGACCACCTTTGCGCGGAGCTCGTTGAACAGCTCGAACTCCAAGGCGGTGGAGCGCTCCTGGGCACCGAAGATCTTCTGCTCGTACGTCTTGAGCTCCGGGGTGATGTAGCGTTCCGCACCGACCAGCGTCTGGCGGCGCTCATACTCCGGCGGCACTCCGCCGGACTGTCCTTTTGAAACCTCGATATAAAAACCGAAAACCTTGTTGTGGCGCACCTTGAGCGTCTTGATTCCGGTGCGCGCCTGTTCGGTGGCCTGATACGTGGCGAGCCAGGCGTGGCCCTCGGAGGCGAGGCCGCGCAGCTCATCCAGCTCCGCATGGTAGCCGGGCCGGATGAGCCCGCCGTCCTTGAGGCCCACCGCAGGCGTGTCGGCGATGGAGGCGTCGATCAGATCGACCAGCTCCGGCAGCGGATGCAACTGCGTCGCGAGATCACGCAGCAAAGCATTTTCCGCGCGCTCCATGCGCTCGCGGGTCTCGGGGACCGGCCGCAGCGAGGAGGCCAAAGCCTTGACGTCGCGGGCGTTGCCGCGGCCGGAATCGATGCGGGCGATCAGCCGTTCGAGGTCACGTACGCCGGCCAGTTTTTCGCGCAGATCGTTCAGAAGCAGGCGCTGCTTGGTCAAGCACTCCACGGTGTCGAGCCGCGCCCCGATCGCCTCGGCCTGCCGCAGCGGCCGCACAATCCAGGACCGCAGCAGGCGGGCACCCATGGGCGTCTGAGTGTTGTTCAACACGCCGAGCAAGGTCACCTCCTGCGCCTTGCCGCGCTGCGGAATGAGATCAAGGTTCACGCAGGTGCTCTCGTCGAGCGTGAGGTACTCGTGCGCGTGGCAGACGTGGAGCGAGCGGATGTGGCCGACGTTATGGTGCAGCTCTTCGCTGACATAGTGGATCAGCGCACCTGCGGGGCAGACGAGCGCGGCCTGGCCCTCACACCCGTAGCCTTCGAGCGAATGGACGCGAAAATGGCGAAGGAGGCGGTCATAGGCGCAGTCGTACTCAAGCGTCCAGTCGTCGATCTCGGTGACCGCGCCGGCCACTCCCTCAACCAGCACGCCCGCCAAGCGCGGGTCAGAACGCTGTTCGCGGCCAACGAGGCACTCACTAGGCGCGTAGCGCTTGAGGTGTTCCGCCAAGGCGAGGGTGTCGGCGACGGCCTCCACCGTAAAAGCGCCGGTGGAAAGGTCCAGAAGGGCCAGGCCGAGCCCCTTGCCCGCGTAAAGCGCGGCGAGATAGTTGTTGCGGGCCGAGTCGAGGATATCGTCTTCGGTAACGGTGCCGGGGGTCACCACGCGGGTGACCTCGCGGCGCACGATGCCTTTGGCCTGGGAAGGGTCCTCCATCTGGTCGCAGAGGGCGGCCTTCCGGCCCGCACGGATGAGCTTTGCGAGGTAGGCGTCGATGGCGTGATACGGCACACCGCACATGGGGGTACCGGCACGCTGGGTCAACGCCACACCCAGAATGGGGGCGGCGGCGCGCGCGTCATCAAAAAACATCTCGTAGAAATCCCCGAGTCGGAACAACAGGATTACGCCTTCCGGCAGTTCCGCTTTGATGCGCCGATACTGCCGCATCATCGGGGTCAACTCTTCACCAGCCATGTACAACGCTCTCCAGATCGCGGTTGAGATTCAATGTTTTAGGAGTTTCGCACGTCACACCCCGTGCGTCAATACCTAGTCGTCAGTACAACCGAAAATGACGGTCATTTTAGCCATGATTACAGGATTAACAGGATTATGATGTGCCCTAAGTACAAACTCCTAAATCCGGTGCTTTCCCGTTGCCTCGTCCTCCGCCCAGCGCCTCAAAGCCCGCGATCACATCGAAAAGCTCCTCGTCGATGCCGCTCTGCCGCAGGTGATGAAACGTGCCATTGAGATTCTCAAGGATGTCATCGATATTTTTGTCCGCGCGTTCCATCGCCGCTAGACGGCTCGCGTTTTCGCTCGCGAGCGATTCGGAGCATGCCCGGAACAGCGAGATAAAGAGATACTCGCGGATAAGTGCGCGCAGCATCACGGTGTCGGACCCCATGACTTCTGGCAGGTTTCCGGTCGGCCACGGTACGTGGGCCAAGCCTCGTTGCCATTTTTCGTCGAGCGGCAGCAACCGCTGGCTGACTGGCTCGTACACGGCCCCGGATTTTGGACGGTTGTGAAAGACGTAGACACGTGCATACCCGCCTTTGGCCCGATGCGTTTCGCTTTCGATTTGAATCTGTCCGACGAGCGAGGTGATCGCCTTGACGGAATTCGGCACGGTAAAAAGGCCCACCACCGGCAGGCCGGCGTCCACGAGGCGCGCATGCACGCGCTCGCCAACCGCCAACACCTGCGCTGTTCCAGACAGCGAGCTGAGTGTCTTGACCGCATAATCGGCGATCACGTCATTGAACTGGCCTACCAGTCCCTGGTCAGAACCGAAGACAATGGCACCGATTTTACCCGAATCAGCCTTTTCTCTTTCTTCCATCGTTGAGGCCGCCAGCGCCGTTCGCCGAAAGCATACACCCAACCCCAGTTCCACGGTCCGGTAGTAGTCGGCTAGTGCGCGCACCGATTTCTCGTATTGGCCGATGCTTGACGCGGCCAACGCTTTCATCGTGCGGACGACGGACTGGAGATCTCCGGCGCTCGTCATCTTGCGCTGTAGGTTGGCCGTGGTATCACTCATGACATCGCCGTGGGCGCCGGCACCTCCTTGGGTTTGGGTTTCGACTCGTCCTTGGCCGTTGGCTTGGCTTCCGGTTTCGGCTGGAAGGGTGTGAGCGATTGGCGGGCGATGTCGATGATCGCCTTACGGTCCTCGTCGCTCAGTTTGGCGGCCGTCTCGAAGCGCTCGCACACCTCCGATGAAATCATCGCTGCCGCCTCCTGCACGGCTTGCTCGGCGTCCTTCATCTGCTCAAGGGGCACCGTGTCAAAAAGCTTCTCGGACAACGCCAACAGAATCATGATTTGAGCGGGCACGGCCACCGGTGCAAACTCGGGCTGCTTGAGGCAGGCGCGGATACGCCGTCCGTGCTCAATGACCTTGCGGGTGTCTTCATCTAGGCGGGCACCGAACCGGGCAAACGTCTCCAGTTCCTCGAACTGCGCGTAGCCGAGTTTGAGGTCGCCTGCGACCGCGCGGTAGGTTCCCCGTTGCGCCTTGCCGCCGACGCGCGAAACAGACTTGCCAACATCGACCGCGGGCAGCACGCCCAATTCGAAAAGAGATGGCGAGAGGTAGATCTGTCCATCCGTAATGGAGATCAGGTTGGTCGGAATGTAAGCGGAAATGTTCTGCGCGTCGGTCTCGATGATCGGCAGGGCTGTGAGCGAGCCGCCCCCGCGCTCCTTGTTCAGATGCGTCGCCCGTTCGAGCAACCGCGAATGAATATAGAAGATGTCGCCGGGGAAGGCCTCGCGTCCGGGTGGACGGCGTAACAGCAGGGAAAGCTCGCGATAGGCGCGCGCATGCTGCGTCAGGTCGTCATAGACAATGAGCACGTCGCGCCCGGCCTCCATAAAATGCTCCGCAATGCTCGTCGCGGCGTAAGGCGCGATGTAGGCAAGTCCGGGCGGGTCGTTCCCTTCGGTCACAACCACGGCGGTGTATTCCATCGCGCCCTTTTCCCGCAAGTTCGCCACCGTCTTTGCCACGGCGGACGCGCGCTGGCCAATGGCACAATAGACGCACACGACATTCTTGCCCTGCTGGTTGAGGATGGTGTCGATCGCGATGGCGGTCTTGCCCGGCTGCCGGTCACCCAGAAACAACTCACGTTGGCCTCGCCCGATGGGAATGAGCGCGTCGACGACCTTGAGCCCGGTTTGGAGCGGCACGGTGACCGGCGCGCGGTCCATGATGGGTTTAGCAGGGCGTTCGGTGGGCAGGCGGTCGCTTGCATCCACTAG
>JBBRJN010000255.1:0-5317 GCA_038219365.1 Kiritimatiellia bacterium
GGTCAGGAGACGGCGGTATTTTGCACGGACGAACACTTGGCTCGGCGTTTCTGGGACCTGTGCAAGGGGATGCAATCGTCGCCGCTGCCCTTCATCAGCGCCGTGGCAGGCGCGGGCGACTCGCTGACCGACCGCGTGCTATCGGGTCTTGACCTGACCTCCGTGGTGCTTCCCGCCCGCGCGGTCGGCTGGCGTGCCGCCGCACGGCTGGCGCGACGACTGGAGGGCGATCTTGAGGTTGTACATGAAACGGTGCCGCCCGAGGAACTGATCGTACGCGGCTCGACGGCGCACTACACCTCACCCGACGAGGTGATCGCCCGCGCGATGGGCTGGGCCTTGCAGACCTTGGCGCAAAATCCGGGTGTGGCCGAGGTGGCGCGGCGGGCAGGCGTATCGCGGCGCACATTGGAGCTGCGGTTCCACGCGGCGTTCGGATATGGGCCGGCCGAGGCCTTTCGTCTGCGGCGGCTAGCCTTGGCGAAGCGGCTGTTGTCCGAGACAGAGCTGACCGTGGCGGAGGTCTCTGCCCGCGTGGGCGGCGGCAGCGTGCAGGCCTTCACCACGCTCTTTCGGCACCGATGCGGCTGCACGCCAGCGGAGTTTCGGCGGAGGTCAATGGACAAAGTAAATTAGTACGGGGCCCTTAGCACTGGGAGAAGCTGACCGGCAAGGCCGCCAAGCCTCCGGCAGGCGGCGGCGACAAGCGTCTCACAGCGGATGAATAGCTCGCCGAGGAACTAAATAAACAGGATAAGTGATCGTGTCCCAACGTCAGTGCTCAGGTTTTGGCGCGGGAGCGACAATAACCTGCGGCACTTGGTTCGAACCCCTGTCCGTTTCGATCTTCTTCCTTGGAACAAACCCTCGCCGAGGCAATATTGTTCCGACATCATAGTAGCGAGAAAATTCACATCCCTGCCACTGGTTTGAAGAAATCCCGAACTGATTCGTGGCTGGTGCGTCCAATTGATCGTAGAAGACACATACGCCTGTGAAGCCCTTTGTGGCCTTAGCCTTATCAACCCCGGACCATAGCAATTCATCGAAGGCAACTGGAATTCGAAGGAGACCTCCAGGCTGCACAGTTGTCCACGATGGAAAATTCCGGTACCAATTCCCTGGTTGTTTCGAAATCCAGATCTCCTGCCATTCCTGGCAATAGCAGACGAGCTTCAGCCTGTTATATCCCAAGGAATTCCACTCATCATAGAAACTCAGCGGCTTTGCAAAAGTATTCTTAATGCAAGCAAAGAAATCCACACGGGCGGTATTGTTACTTGCCCAGGCCAACGCGTGAGGCGATGGACGCTCTGGCAGATGAACGATATTGTTGCCGGAAACTGAACAGGGAAACCCGTTGTCGGGGTGCGAAAATGCTCCTGTGATGTCGACGTCAGAAGGCGGCGACGGCACACCCTGACTGCTGCCTGACACAAGAAGCAGATTGGTGACCGGCTCGATTGTGAGTTCTATATCCGAGGCAAAGACACAACCCGCGCCGACCACAATTATCGTTGTTATCAGTGTCTTCATCATTGTTCGAACGTCGTATTCTGCGACAGAAATCGCAAAGCGCGTCTCGACGCGTGAGTTGCTATGCGACAGCCGTCGCATTGTCTAGCAACTCGTTACGCTCGACTGCGGTCGCGTAGCAGAGTAAGCGCTCGGGTTTGCTATGCGACCTACCCACCGATCAGCCGCCATTCAAACCACATCAGAACAGTACCACACCTGTTAACGGATCTTCAATCCGATTGCATTTCTCGCGATCGCCTTCTCCGCGCCTAAAAGCTCGAAAATGGATGGAGCCCACGGGCGGGAAGCCCGTGCCACAGGGAATCTACGACCTCCAATGATCTTTGCCAACGCTCCACGTTCAACCCTGACCCACTTCTCTCTTCTTACTGCTCACTGCTCACTGCTCACTCCTCACTCCTCCTTTGGTGCGGTTCAATTTCAACTAAACTGAATCGCACCTCGCGCCCAGCAATTCAAATTATGGCTGAGAAGCGCCTTACGGCGCCACTACAAACAGGAGAAATCCCGGCGCTCCCGTTTGTAATGGGCCCGTGAGGGCCTTCCCTCAGCGCGTGTCCTGCCATATTTAGAATCGCACCCCGCGCCGGTCGGCAGTTGCAACCCGACCCCTAATCTGACATACTTATTCCCAATGATGTGCTCGGAAACGAAGCGCACGCAAGCAAACAAGAGGTTAGTCATATGATGCAGTTTAGTCGTCGTAATTTTATCAAGGCTGGCGCGGCCGGCCTCGCGTTGGCAGCGATGCCGTCGCTCGTGCAAGGCGCCCAGAAGGTCAAGCCGCAAGTCGGCGTGCAGCTTTACTCCGTGCGCGAGCTGTGCAAGAAGGATTTGGTCGGCACGCTCAAGGCCATCAAGGCGATGGGCTATGCGGGCGTCGAGTTCGCGGGCTATCACGGCAAAAGCGCCAAGGAGCTCAAGCAGATTTTGGGCGACACCGGTCTTATCATGTGCGGCACGCATACGGGCTTGGACACGATCAAGCCCGATAAAATCCAAGAGACCATCGCGTTCAATCAGGAAACCGGCAACAAATACCTGATGGTGCCGGGCATGAAAGCCGACACCAAAGAGGATTGGATTGCCCGCGCGAAGGATTTCTCCGCGGCTGCGGTGACGGCGAAGGCGGCTGGCATGTATGTGGGCTACCACAATCATCAGCACGAGTTCAAAGACAAGTTCGATGACGGCAAGTGCAAGTGGGAGACCTTCTTCAACAACGCCTCTCCGGATGTCTGTTCGCAGATGGACGTCGGGCATGTGGTCTCGGCAGGAGAGGACCCGATCTTCTGGCTCACGAAGTTCCCGAACCGCGCGCGTACGATGCACGCCAAAGAGACCTATCCGGGCCCCGGGGTTCTGGGGCAGCCTGCCGAAGGCAAGCCGGGCGTCAAGTGGGACGAGGTTTTCGCTGCGCTGGACAAGGACGTGACCGAGTGGTACATCGTCGAGAGTGAAGCCGACCCGAATACGTTGGAGAAGATCCGCGGTTGCTTCGAGTTTCTCAAGTCGAAAGGCCGCGCGTAGTCGCTGGCTTTCTGAAGCGAACGAAAAAGGCCGCAGTGGCGTGAGCCGCTGTGGCTTTTTTGTGTCTACGCGCGGAGCGCCTGCGCAAAGAACGTCTGCAGCTCTGCCGCGGCGAGAACGCGCCCGAGTGCGGGACGCAGGGGCGCAAGCTCCGCTGTGCGCACCGACTGAGGTACATTCTGTAGAAACGCCGCGCCCCAGGTGGTTGCGGCTGTCCCGCGCTCCGCCAGCGTCAGAAACTTCCAGACGCTTTCCAGTAGCCGCAGGTGATCGTAAAGACACTGCTGCTCGAAGGAGAGCCCTGCCGCCGGGCCGTATTCGAAATCCACAAACAGATAGCGCTGTCCCACGCGGTCGTACAGAATGTTCGCGAGGCTCATGTCCATGTGCGTGATGCCCGCCTCATGAAGACGCGTGATCTGCCGCACCGCGTCGGTCGCCAGCGCGACCCGCGAGGCCCGTCTTGCTTCCGCTTCATGGCTCAGCGGCCTGGCTTCGGCATAAGCGCATAGCAAGGCGCGTGCATCGCGCCAGAGCGGCTGCGGCGTCAGCCCGAGCGGCGCGCCTGTGGCATAGGCCTGCCACTCGCGCTCAAGCTTTTCCGTCGCGGAGAGAGAAACAAAAGGGAGGCCCGCAGCGGCCAGCGTCGAGGGGGCCGCTGCGGGATGGGTGAGACGCAACACGCCGACAGGCTTCCCGCCGCGCTCAACGAGGCAGACCACGTCGCGTCCGCGGCCGCCCGTGTGCCGCCACGTCACCGGGCCGCCGAGCACCCGCTCCAACTGCGGCCTGCGGGCCGCGAGGTGCGGCCGCGCCGCACGATATGACCGCCAGCGCCGGTACCAACGTTTGAGTGCACGCATGCGGGATCACCTCGTGCGCAATGTGGCAGCCAAGCGAACAGGCTTAGATCAGACCGCGCTTGATCATGACTTCCGCGATCTGCACCGCGTTCTGAGCCGCGCCCTTACGGATGTTATCGCCGCAGCACCAGAGCGCCAGGCCGTTCTCGACGCTCGGGTCCACGCGGATGCGTCCGACGCTGACGATGTCTCCGCCGCCGGTGAAGAGCGGCATCGGATACTGGCTGGCGGCCAGATCGTCGATAACCTTGACACCTTCGGTTTGGGAAAGGATCTCACGCGCCGTCTCGGGCGTCATGGGTGCGCTGAACTCCGCGTGCAACGCCACCGAGTGGGCGTAGAAAACCGGGACACGCACGCAGGTGCTCGCGATCTTGAGATCGGGACAACCAAGGATCTTGCGCGACTCGAAGGTCATCTTCGCCTCTTCGGTCGTGAACCCCGGCATCTCCTTCTTGGCGCTGCCGATCTGCGGCAGCACGTTGAGGGCGATCTGGTGAGGATAGGCTTTGACGCTCATCTCGCCGCCTGCCGCGTACGCGCGTAACTGCTGGTCAAGCTCCTCGATCGCGGAACGGCCGGTGCCGCTCACGGACTGGAAGGTCACGGCGGTCAGGTGCTTCAGCGGAACTTTCTTGTGGAGCGGCGCGATGCCCATCAGGGTGATGATCGTGCTGCAGTTGGGATTGGCGATAAAGCCCTGGTGCTGGTCGAGCGCCTCGGGGTTAATCTCGGGGATCACCAGCGGCACGCGGTCGTCCATGCGGTAGTCGTCGCCGTTGTCGATGACGACGGCACCGCGCTTGACCGCTTCCCAGCCGTACAGCTTGGACGCGCCTTTGGAGCCTTCGGTACCCGCGAAGAGCACGATGTCCAGACCGTCGAACGCCTCGGGCTTGGCTTCGAGCACATGAAACGTCTCGCCCGCCACCTCTTCGTCGCGTTCACGCGTGGCGAGGATGCGGATCTCACTAGCAGGGAACTTTCGTTGGCGGAGCACCTTGATCATCTCTGTGCCAACCGCGCCGATACCAACCAAGCCGACTTTGTACTGTTTCATGTGAATAGGATAAACGGATTCGCGCCAGGTTTCAACCGTTCTTTCGGACGCGTGGAAAGTAGTGGAAGACGGAGACCTTTCCCCTAGCAATGCTTACTGAGTAAACTTCTTAGCCGCTCTGTTATCGCCTGTCCCCTGGCTGCTTTTAACTCCGCAGTTTATTGATTCCCGCAGCCGCCAGATAGACCACCACGGAGATTTCGACAATGGTCGCGCCCGGCGGCCAGCCCGGCGCGTAGCTCACCGCCAGCCCGAGCAGGCTCACCCCGGCCCCGATGCCCACGGCCGAGACCATCATCCGGTCGAGCCGCCGCGTCAGGAGCCC
>JBBRJN010000256.1:0-5308 GCA_038219365.1 Kiritimatiellia bacterium
GGGGCCACGGTCCGCTGGAAAGGCGAGGGGGAGTGGCAGATCACGGTTGACGTGTTCCGCGACTTAGGCATCGCGTTCGGCGTGGCGCTCTTCGGCATTTATCTGCTGCTCGTGTTGCAGACCGGCAGTTTCATGATGCCGGGTGTGATGATGCTCGCTATTCCGCTGACGCTGATCGGAATTCTGCCGGGCTTCGCGTTGCTGAACGCCGCCGCGGGTTCGGTGGGCGGTTACCGCGAGCCGGTTTTCTTCACCGCCACGGCGATGATTGGCATGATCGCGCTGGGCGGCATCGTGATCCGCAATAGCATCGTGCTGATCGAATTCATCCAGGAGGCTTTGAAGCTGGGCAAGCCGCTGCGCCAGGCGCTGCTGGAGAGCGGCGCGGTGCGCTTCCGTCCGATCACATTGACCGCGCTGACCACACTGCTTGGCGCGTGGCCGATCACGCTTGATCCGATCTTCTCGGGTCTGGCCTGGGCCCTCATCTTCGGTCTGTTTGCGAGTACGGCCTTCACGCTGCTGATCATTCCCACGGTTTTCTTTCTCCTGAAAGACACCCGTGGCGAGGAAGCGGGGATAAGCGAATGAAAAAAAAGCTCTTGAAAATTGCGGGGCCAGCGGCGGGAGTGCTGGTCATCGTCTGGGTCATCGTTTGGCAGGCGGGCGGGTGCGAACGGCACATCAAGCCGGGTCGGATGGCCTCCCGAGAAGCGCTCCCCGCGTCGGAGACGCTGAAGGTGACGTTCACGAACGTTCCGGTCGTCTACACGGCCGTCGGCACGATCCGCAGCAGGACCGAGGTGCAACTGGCGGCGCGGATTGTCGGGCGGATCCTGACGGTGAGCGTCCGCGCGGGTGACCGGGTTCATACGGGCGACGCGCTGGTGATGCTGGACGACGCGGAGTTGCGCACGGCACTCAACCAGGCCAAAGAGCGCGTGGCCGGGGTTCAGGCCGCGCTGGCTGCTGCGGTGGAACGGAGCGTGCAGGCGCGGTCGGCTCTGGAATTGGCCACAGCAGACGTGGACCGGTCTCGCAAGCTGGCGGCGCAAAAAATGGCGTCGCAGCAGTCACTTGACACGACGGAAGACGCGTTCCGGCAAGCGGCGGCACGCAGGGCGCAGGCCGAGCAGGGTTACATCGGCGCACAAGCCGATGTGCGTTCGGCGCTGGAGGCGCAGCGCCAGGCCGAGACCGTGATGGGCTATGCGACCATCGTCTGCCCGATGGACGGCGTGGTCTCCGAGCGGATGGCCGATCCGGGCGACCTGGCGACGCCTGGCAACACGCTGATACGGCTCTTCGATCCCGAGAAACTTTTGCTAGAGGCCCCGGTCCGCGAGGGGCTCGTGGCGCGGGTCAAGGTGGGCGACCGGCTGCCGGTGACGCTCGACGCGCTGGGAAAAGAGGTTGAGGCCGAGGTCCGCGAGATCGTGCCTGCCATCGATGCCGGCAGCCGCACCTTCTTGACGAAGCTCTGCCTGCCCGCGCTGGAAGGCGTGATGCCGGGCATGTTCGGCACGGTCTCGCTCGTGCTCGGCGAGCGCCCGGCGCTGCTCGTTCCCGAGGCCGCGCTGGTGCGGGCGGGCCAGCTCGAATATGTGAACGTGCTGGCCGAAGGGCAGAACAAGCGCGTGCTGGTCCGAACCGTACCGTTCGGCAAAGGCTTCGCCGAGGTCCTGTCGGGACTCCACTCCGGCGACCTGATCAACCCGTGTCCGTAATTTCATTGGAGGCCGAGAACCATGATTCCGCCGGTCACCGCGCCGCAGACCTCCTGCCGGCGCACCTCCTCCGAGAAAAAAACCATGGAATAGGTCGGCATCCACGGCCGCGGCGGAAGGCCGTCTTTCATCTCTCTTTTTCAAATCACCGCCCCAAGATACGTGCTGAGCCACTCAAGCAGTGATGCGCGATAGTCGGCGTTAGGCGCTTTGACCATGGATGGCGGAGCATAGTCAGGCTCGGCAGGAGCCGGTCTATTTTTTCGGGACGAATTTGACTCCATCAATCCCTTTGAGGAACCCCCTCAACTCGGCGATGTCACGGTCCGGGATGAGTTCGATCCGGCCTTCGTGTTCCACGACCTGCATCTTCTGGCCGGAGCGGAGCCCCATGCTGCGGCGGACAGGGAGCGGGATGACGATCTAGAATTTCGGCGACAGTGTGACGGCGAGCTATGTGTCTGCCGGATCGTCGAGGTGCTGGGGTTGGCGGCTCCCACTGTGTCGAAACACTTGTCGATCCTGAGCGAAGCCGATCTGGTCGGCGTCCGCAAGGATGGCCGCTGGGCGTATTATCGGCTTCCACAAGGGCACGCGCACCTGACCCTGCGCCCCGTTGACAGGGACAATTGCCTCGCCCGCGCCGCCGACGGGCGGCTGCGCTGGCGCTGCGAGAACGAGGGCTTCAACACGCGCAAGAGCGGCGGCTTCGCTCTGTAGCACGTGTGCCGCAGGAACGGGAGTGCGTCAAAGTGCCACGTCATGCGGATGCTTCTGGCGCACATCATCTAGCAGCTCGTCGCGCGGGGGAGGCTGGGCGCGGTGTTCGCGAAGACGTTAGGCACGCTCAAGGTCTACGGCCAACCCTTCCCGGCGGACAGTCATGCTATTTTCAGAGGAGCTGCCGGCGTCGGGAAAGCGTTGATTGCCGATTTTGTGTATGATAGTCTTATTGGGTCTGATCGGAAAAAAGCCGCTGAAACGATTCGTAAAGCGGACGATCGCGACACGGAGTGCACTCGCTGAAGCGTGCAGACAGATGCACGCATGCGGCTTTGCTGTGGACAACGAGGAAGGACACGAAGGGGTTCGGTGCATAGGGGCTCCGATCCGTGACGTGAGCGGTGAAGTCGTCGCGACCGTCGGAATTTGGGTCATGGGGAAGGGGACACAAAAAAGGGAGGGGAAGCATGAAACGTGTAGAGATCGGAGGGGTGTCGCGTCGGTTGTTTTTGGGCGAAATCGCGGCTGGGGCGGTGATCGCGGGGCTGCCGCAGGCTGGTCGGAGCGAAGACTCCGGCGCGCATGCCCGCATTGAGGCAGCGCTTCCGCTTAAAGCGTCTGCGGTGCCGAAGCGACCGCGCAAACTGCTCATTTTCGATTCGAACGTGGGATACGGCAACGGGCACCCGTCCATTCCGACGGCGAACGAAGCGTTCACGCTGATGGGAAAGAAAACCGGCGCGTTCGAGACGGTGGTTTCGCGCGACCCGACGGTGTTCCGGCGCGAGTCGCTGAAAGCCTTCGACGCGGTGTTTCTGAATAACACGGTCGGCAACCTGTTCGAGGACCCGGCGCTACGGGAGAGTTTGCTTGAGTTCGTTTACGCGGGTGGCGGTCTGATGGGCGTTCACGGCACGTCGGTGGCTTTTGTGCGGTGGAAAGAGGGCGGCAAGGAAGACTGGCCCGAATTCGCGGTCATGCTGGGCATGCGCGGCGCGCATCACCGCGCGAACACGGAGCAGGTGTTCATGAAACTCGATGAACCGGGCCACCCGGTTGTCGCCTGTTTTGGCGGACAGGGCTTCCCGCTGCAGGATGAGTTCTTCCGGCCGAAAGGGACCTATTCTCGGAACCGGGACCGCGTGCTGCTCAGCTTCGACCTAGAAAAGACCGATCTCGCTAACGAGCCGCACGACGACTGCTACCGCGAGGACAAAGATTACGCCATGGCGTGGGTGCGGCAATACGGGCGCGGCCGGATCTTCTATACGGCTTTCGGGCACCATCCTGCGATTTTCGAGAACCCGAAGCTGTTGCCTTTTTATCTGGCTGGAACCCAGTTCGCACTCGGCGACCTCCCCGCGCCGACACTGCCGAGCGGTAAGTTGACTCCCGCGCTGCGCGCACAGGAGCGGCTGGGCTGGCGCTTGGGCGTTGAGGCCTATACGTTTCATAAGTACACCTTTTTCGAGGCCGTCGGCAAGACGGCGGAACTCGGGCTTGCCTACATCGGTGCGCTGAGCTTCCAGAAGGTCAGTGACGCAATTCCCAAAAACTTCACACCCGATCTCACCGACGACGAACTGCGCGAAATCCGGCTTAAACTGGATACGGCGGGGCTGCGTCTGCTGACGTACTTCATCCAGACCCTTCCCGCGGACGAGGCGGGGTGCCGGAAGATCTTCGAGTTCGGACGGAAACTCGGCATCGAGACCTTCATGACTGAACCCGCGCCCGAGTCGCTGCCGCTGATTGATCGTTTCTGTCAGGAGTACGATATCCGCGTCGCACTCCACAACCACGACCAAAAGGCCTCGCCGGCGTACTGGAACCCGGACGCCATCCTCAAGGCGTGCGAGGGGCGCAGCGCGTACATCGGCGCGTGCGTGGACGTGGGCTACTGGTTACGGGGTGGCATCGATCCCGTCGCGGGGATCGAAAAGCTTGGGAAAAGGCTTATCACGCTGCAACTTCACGATCTCAACGAGGTGAGCCAGCAGGGGGGCGACGTGCCGTGGGGAAGCGGTAAAGGTCGGACCGAAGAGATTCTGAGAAAGATCAAGGAGCTCGGGAACACTCCCGTGATGTTCGGGCTCGAATACTCGAATAACTGGCTGACTTCCATGCCGGAAGTCAAACAAAGCGCGGAATTCTTCGACGCACTTACGTTGAAACTTTGACGTTAAAGAGAAGGGGGACAGACATGAGCGCAACAGCAAAAACGCGGAATGGAATCACACGGAGGGGATTTATCGGGGCAACGGC
Organism: Kiritimatiellia bacterium; assembly: GCA_038219365.1. Lineage (GTDB taxonomy): Bacteria > Verrucomicrobiota > Kiritimatiellia > RFP12 > UBA1067 > JAHFSX01. The sequence goes on from JBBRJN010000256.1 coordinate 4,716, forward strand.
GTCGGCGTTAGCGATGCCCTACATCATTCCGTCGTCGGCACGCGGGGCCGACGGCACCGTGGCCCCGAGTAATCGGCTCACCCTGGGCTTGATCGGGCGGGGGTGTATGGGACGGGGGCATCTGATGCGGCTGGTTGGCGACCGGGACGTGCAGTTGCTGGCGGTCTGCGACGTGGACAAGTCACGCCGCGATGAAGGCAAAGAGGTTGCCGACGCTAACTATGCGGCGTCGCAACCCGGAGGGTCGTACAGCGGCTGCGCAGCGGTCAATGACTTCCGTGAATTGCTGGCGCGCAAAGATATCGATGGCGTGGTGATCGCCACACCGGACCACTGGCACACGCCCATCTCCATCTATGCGGTCAAGGCGGGCAAGGACGTGTACTGCGAGAAGCCGGTTTCGATGACGGTCCGGCAGGGGCGTGCGCTGGTGGAGGCCGTGCGCGCGAACAAGCGCGTGTTTCAGAACGGATCGCAGTATCGCTCAATGACGACGCTGCACGAGGCGATCAACTTCGTCCGCGCCGGAGGGCTTGGCAAGATCAAGTCGGTCTTTACGCTTTGGGGGAACGTGAACGTTCCGACGGTCGGCG
>JBBRJN010000257.1:0-5288 GCA_038219365.1 Kiritimatiellia bacterium
CGGTGCAGTGTTCCGACTGCCGCGTCGGCTTGGACGGGAACGCGGTGGAGACGGTTGCGGGATCGGCGTTTCTCAAGGCGTTCCGCAGCGAGATTCCGGCCCTCACGCGCGGGTGTGTGCTGATGGACCATCCGAAGGAGCTGGCTGAGCTGGCCTCCCGTTTCGGCGCGGCCGACAGTTCCGGGCGGGGACGCTTTTTCGCTGAACTCGCGGACCGTCCGGTGTGCGGTTGTCACAATCACGAGGGGGAGCCGATGCCCGAAACCTCATGGGCCTACCGATTCGCCAAGCGGCACTTCTTTTTCGGGTTCGGCGCGTACAGCTGAAAGCGGTCTAGTCGGGCTGCGTCAGGGGCTGTGCTTTTCTGTTCTTTCCGCAGTCGATGGCTCGCTTATCGGTGATGATCCAATCCATCTGGATGTCGTGCGGCTCTTGCGGCAACGGCTCGTCAAGCACCTGCCAGTCGTAGCAAAGTGCGACTTTCGGGGTGTTCCGCAAGGCTTTGCCGAGAATATAATCGTAATGTCCCGCTCCATAGCCGAGCCGTCCGCCATGTGTGTCGAAAGCCAGCCCTGGCAGAATGAACGTGCCCACGTCCCAAGGCATCACCGGGAGCCGGACCTCCGGTTCGCGGATGCCCCGATAGCCCGTGATGAAGCGCGTATGCGCATTAATCTCGCACAGCTTGTAAACCTCTTCGGAGTGGCTCCAGGCCGGTACGCAGACCTCGCGTCCAGCCTCCCACACCGCACGCACAATGTAGCGTGTCGGAATCTCATTCCTGGTGCTGAGATAAACGCAGACGCGCCATGCCCGCACCAGCAGGCTTACCGGCGCTTCCACGATGCGCTGGCAGACCGCTTGGCCGGCGGCCGTACGGTTTTCGGGAGTGATCGCGCGGCGCTTTTCGCGCATTTCTTGGCGTATGTCGTCTTTAGTCATAAGAATGGAAGGTGAGAGGAAGAGAAGGGCTCTGGGTTCAGGCTACGCTTCCTTGTTCGCGCCCCGGTCGTTTTTACTGAACCCTGATGCCCCGAACCCTGTGTCTTCGTACTCAGAAGAGCCCTTTGACTTTGCCTGTGGCGGTGTCGATGTCGATGCCGCGGAAGGCCGCATTGGAGGCGGTGCCGGGCATCAGCTTGATGTCGCCCGCCACGGGCACCACGAGGCCCGCGCCCTGAAAAAGCAGGAGGTCGCGCACGGGCAGCGTCCACCCGTGGGGGCGTCCGAGCAGCTTGGGGTCGTGCGAGAGGCTGTACTGCGTTTTGGCCATGCAGACAGGCAGATGCGCGATTGCGGGGTCGGACTCGAAGGCCGCGAGTTTGACTTTGGCTTCGTCCGAATAGGTCACGCCGTCACCGCCGTAAACCTCTTTGACAATCGCCTCAATGCGTTTGGAGAGCGGTGCGCTGAGGTCCGAGAGGAAGTCGAAAGCGTTCGGCTCCTCGCAGGCAGCGATCACTGCTTCGGCAAGTTCGACCGCGCCTTCACCGCCTTTGAGCCAGTGACTGGAAACCGCGAAGCGCGCGCCTGCGGCTTCCGCGACGCGGCGCACGAGCGCGTGCTCGGCAGGCGTGTCGGTATGGAAGCTGTTGAGGCAGACCACGGGACGCATGCCAGAGCGCTGGACGATGGCCATGTGGGCGAGCAAGTTGTCGCATCCTTTTTCGAGCAGGCAGAGGTTCTCGCTCGTATAGACGGGGTCGAGCGCACGGCCCGCCTGTACCGCCGGCCCGCCGCCATGCAGCTTGAGGGCCCGCACGGTGGCCACGATCACCACGGCATCGGGCTTGAGCCCTGAGCAGCGGCACTTGATGTTCCAAAATTTTTCATAGCCGATGTCCGAGGCGAACCCGCTCTCGGTGACCAGGTAATCGCTCAGCGCCGCGCCGAGGCGGTCGGCGATGACCGAGCTCTGGCCGATCGCGATGTTGGCGAAGGGGCCTGCGTGGACCAGCATGGGCTGGCCTTCGAGCGTCTGCATGAGGGTCGGGTTCACCGCGCGCGTCAGCCAAGCGGCCATGGCACCGTCCACCTCGAGGTCGGCGGTGGTCACCGGCTTGCCGGACGTGGAGTAGGCCACGATGATTTTGCCGAGGCGCGCGCGCAGGTCGGCGAGGTCCGAGGCCATGGCGAGCACGGCCATGACTTCCGACGCCACGGTGATAGAAAAGCCCGAGTGCATCTGGAACCCGTCCATGTGACCGCCGAGCCCGATCTCGATGTGGCGCAGCGCTTGCGCACAGAAGTCTATGGCCCAGCGCATCTGGACGCGGGTCTGATCGATGTCGAGGCGCGCTAGGCGGCTCTGGGCGAGGCGGGCGTCATCATAGTTGCGCTCGTGTTGCATGCGTGCGGTGAGGGCGACCATGGCGAGGTTGTTGGCGTTGGTGATGGCGTCGATGTCACCGGTGAGCCCGAGCGAGAGGGGCGTGAGCGGGACAACTTGCGCGAGGCCGCCGCCTGCGGCGGAGCCCTTGATGTTGAAGGTGGGGCCGCCGCTCGGTTGCCGCACCGTGCCCAGCGCACGCTTGCCGAGCTTGCCGAGCCCCTGCACGAGGCCGAGGGTGGTGGTGGTCTTGCCTTCGCCGAGGGGCGTCGGGGTGATCGCCGTGATATCGATGTACTTCGCACGACGGCCGCTCTCGCCAAGACGTTTGTGCACGGCGGAAGCGTCGATCTTTGCGAGCAACTTTCCGTAGGGGATGAGTTCATCGGGCAAGAGTCCGAGGTCGGCGGCCACATCGGTGATCGGGCGAAGGAAAGGTTCAGCGGCTTCGGCGATTTCCCAATCGGCGAGTTTAACGGGATCAAACTTCGGCATCATGGATAAGGCCTTTGGGTTCAGGGTTCAGGAAGGTGCGATCGGAAGTGCTCCCCTGCATCAGCGCCAGGCGGCGGGCATGGGCGGGCGCTTGAGCGGCGCATTCGGGTCGGCGGGCGGCTTGACTTTTGTGAAGACCATCTCTTCGCGGAAGAGTTTCGCATTCTCTTTATTGGCTTCGATCAACGCGGCGAGGGTGGCTGACGAGGACGCGTCACGGTCCACCACATCCGGGTTCAGCACCCGGCCGGAAAGCGTGTCGCCCGTCACGCAATAGGAGGCGAACTGGTACACCCGGCGGTCCTCAACGACAACGCCGCGGGCCGTGCCAAACCAGGTGAGTTGCACGAACGTCAAGCCGGCTGCTTTGCAGAGGCAGGCGCGGGCGAAGAGCGCGTCCTTTGATCCGGCGGGGTAAGAAACCAGATACTCGGTCTTGCTAAGCGGAAGGACGAGCAGGCGCGCGGGTTCGCCCTGATCGTTTTTCAGCTCCCAGGTGCCGAGGAGGGCATTGTCGATGGCTTGCTCCGGTTTATCCGTGAGCGGCACCGTATAGTCACATCCGGCAAGGGCGGCCGCGCAAGCAACCGCAAACAACGCGTTCAGTCTCATGGTTAAACCCTTTCTGGTGTCGCGCTGGCGGGTCGAGCCGTCAGCCACTGAATCTTGTCCTCTTCGTCGTGGCGGATGACCTCCACGAAATATTTTTTGCCGCGCACGAAAAGGCCGTGGACGGCGTCCGGGCCTTCGGTGTCGGCCACTGCCTGCACGATGTCGATCATCGGGCGCGTGATGGTCAGCCCCGGCAGGAAGACGGGGATGCCGGGCGGGTAGGGAACCAGCAGTTGGCTGCAGATGCGGCCTTCCGTGCGGCTCAGCTCCATCAGTTCGCCGTCGCACAGTGCGGCGTCGCGTGGCACCACGGTGGCCTGGCCGTTGACGGCTGCGGCCACGCTGCTGTCGAAGGCGTCGCACTCGGGCCGCCCGATCGCCTCTTTCATCTTTGTGATTGCGCGGTAGAGGTGCTCGAAATGGTCTTCAACCGTTCCCATCGAAACCAAGAACAAGATCGTGACAGGCGTGGATTTTTCCCATTGGATCTTGGAGTCGCGCAACAGGTCTTTGAACTTTTTGCACGCCTCGGGATTCCGGAAGGAGAGCACGAGTTTGAGAGGGTCGTGCATGTAGCCGTCGCGCGAAAACGTATCCGCGTCCACGCCCACGATTTCACGCAGGCCCACGAAGCAGGCCTCTTCGGACTGGCCGCAATCGCGTGCCACGCGCTGCTTGAACGTTTTGACCCAGCGCAGGCGCTCCTCGATCAGCTTGAGCCCTTCGAGGCGCATCTCCACGCCGGCGCAGTCCAGCGTGGCCATCATCGGGTAGTGTGGCGAGGTCGAGTGCCAGTAGCGCAGCACCTCGTGCAGGTCATGGCTGAACTTTTCGTACGAGCCGTGGCCGTTCAGCGCGAAGCGGGTGCGCAGCCATTTCCAGTCGGCCGCCTCACCTTCGAAGAGCTGCTTGAAGCGCAGCGAAACGTGGATCATCGACGCCTGGCTGAAGGCCGCCAGGGCTTTGTGGGTGGACTGCACCGCAAAATGAGCGCTGGTGGTTTCGTGGATCGCGTTGTAGCGGACGCGCTTGCCGTTCGACGTGACGGAGGTGTAGTACGGATGGAAGCTCAGGTAGGGGGCCCACGCCTCGTCGGCATAGAAAAGCATGCCGTTGCGCTCGCACAGGCGGGCGATTTCCCAGACCGGATAGAGAATGCCCTCGTAGGTGCAGGTCGTGAGGACCAGCATGCGCGGCTTGGCGTTCTCGGGGTAATCGGCACAGATCGCGCGCCGCAGGTCTTTCATGGCGATCGGGCCCCAGACGCCGAGCCGGGCGTTAAAATTGGCGGGCAGGTAATTCGGGATCGCCCCGGCCATGACGACGGCGTGGTGGACCGACTTGTGGCAGTTACGGTCCAGCAAGACCGTTTCGCCCGGGCGCAACAGGGTCATCAGCATGGCCTTGTTCGAGGTGGTTGAGCCGTTGGTGATGTAACAGCTCTGGGCGGAACCGAAGATTTCCGAGGTCAAGCGTTGCGCGTCGGAGAGCGGCGTGCGCGCTTCCGGCTTCGAGAGGTCGCCTAGATTGTGCACCGAGACGCTCAGGTCGGAGCGGAAACTCATTGAACCATACTCTTGGCGGAACCCTTGGAGGAAGAGTGAGCGGCTGAAGGCGTGGCCCGCGTTGTGGCCGGGCGTATGCCACGAGATGCCGGCTTCGCGCTTGACATAGTGGCGCAGGGCGTGCCAGAAGCGGGGCTCCCACAAGGCGCGGAAAAGGTGCTGGATGCGCGGAAGGTGTTCGCTGATGTTAGTGAAAACCTCTTTGGGCTTGAGTACCCAGCGGCTCGACGGCACACGAACGCGCTCCGCACCGGGGGTCGTCAAGACGATTTTGGGGATCGCCGGGA
>JBBRJN010000258.1:0-5254 GCA_038219365.1 Kiritimatiellia bacterium
CAAGCAGGGTGCGCTGGTCTGGTCCGGCACGATGGGCGACGTCGCCGGTGACGGTCAGCAAAATTTGGAGCGGATCTTTCTCAAGCTGTTGGGTGGTGTCGCCGGGGAGGGTGCGTCATGAGTGTCCGGTTCCTTCAACTCAAGGCCTTGGCCGGCCTGTCTATCTTGGAGCTTTACCGCCGCAAAGACCTGCTGGTCGTGTTTGTGCTCAGCGCGGTGATCCTGTTGCCGCTTTCGGTGCTCAAGCCCTTCGGCGTCGCCGGCGCGAGCCGCTATGTCAGCGAGTTGGCTTTGCTCTTGGTATGGATCTTTTCCACGGTGATCGGGCTAGGCGTTTCGACGCGTCTGTTTCCGCCCGAGTTTGAGAGCCGGACGATCTATCCGATGCTGGCGAAACCGGTGGGGCGCGGAACCCTCCTGCTGGGGAAATACCTGGGCGCGCTGGCGGCTTCGGTTTCCGCTTTGGCGGTTTTTTATCTGGCGTACGGTCTCCTCTCAGGGGTGCGGCAGGGCGTCTGGTTCCCGTTGATCCTGCTGCAGGCCTTTGTGTTGCACCTTGGTTTTATGGTGATTGTCACGGCCCTCGGCCTGACTGGGTCGCTGTTTATGACGGGCTCGGCCAACCTCACGGTGAACGTGCTCCTGACGGTCGGGATGCTGTTTTTCGGACAGCGCCTGCCCGCGTTGGCGGCGGCGCAGCCGATGCCTGGAAAATGGGTGCTGAACCTGTTTCACTGGGTAGGGCCACACATGGAGTTCTTCGATCTGCGCCAGCGCGTGGTGCACGACTGGCCGCCTCTCGGCTGGAGTGTGTGTCTTGCGGTGTCCGCGTATGCGCTATGTTACGCGGCGGTATGCCTCACGTTAGCGGGCTGTGTGTTCCGTAAGAAAAAGTTTTGAGGGTGAACATGTCGCTGAACCTTCAAACAGGGGCCTTGGCCCTCGGATGCGTGCTGACGCTGGCGTTGGGCCAGGCGATTCCGGCTCTCTTTACGGATGGCATGCCGCAGGCACCGGGCGAGGATGTGGTGGCGTTGGTGCTTGGCGACATGCGTCAGGAACTAAGCAACACGCTGCTGGATAAGGCCGAAGAGTATTATCACGGCGGCGTCCGCGATGTGGCGTGCGAGCATGGGCTGGCCAGCCAAGAGGATGCGGATGAGCCTGGTCATGAGCCTGGCCACGACCACCATGACCATGAAGCGACTGTGCACCCACCTTCCGGCGGGGGAGACCCTTGGGTGTGGATTGACGGACAGGTGCATGTGCAAGAGGACCGGCATCTCGAACGCGGCCGGGCCGTTGAGCTGCTGCCCTGGTTTTGGGGCGCCTGCCGCACGTCTCCCCAGAATGTGCAGGCGTTTCTGCTGGGTTCCTATGCGTTGTCGAGCATGGCCGGCAAACCAGAGGAAGGCGTACGGCTGCTGGAGGAGGGTATTCAGAAAAATCCGGCGTGTGCGGAACTCGACTTCTCCCTAGGCGAACTGCTCTTCAACTCCCTGCATGACGCCAAACGCGCAGAGCCGTTTTTCCTTTCGGCACGCGAAAAGTGCCACCCCGTTGAGGGTCCGGCGGGTGAGAATGCGCGGATATTGAAATTGCGGACGATCTTTTATCTCGGGTATCTGGCGAAACAGCGAGGGGACCCCGACCGTGTGCGCGTGTGCCTGGCCGAAGCCGAGGCGTTGGACCCGAAGAGTGTGTGCACACGGGACCTGCGGGCACTTTTAAAGAAATAAAAAAGAACTGGGTTTATGATGAAAAAACTGTGGTGGACGATGTGTCTGACGGGTCTTGTAACCGCGGCCTTGCTGGCCTCCGGGTGCATTCATGCCTCGCTGGGGAACATGCACTAGCCGCAGGCATGTGCAAGCGTATGTGGACAACCTTAAAAGAGGCGCGGCACGCCTGTTTCGCCGCCGTGGATTTTGAGACCACCGGTGCGGTGGAGGGGTATCCCATCGATCCGTGGCAGCTCGGAATCGTCCGCATACGCGATGGCCGCGTGTGCACAAAAGAGGCCTTTGAGTCCTTGCTGCAGGTCAGAGACCGTCCTTTCAACCCGCGGGCACCGGGCCGACACGCACAGCTCCGCAAGCAACTTGCTCAGGCACCGGCACCGGGCGTGTTGTGGCCCGAGTTGAGCGCGTGGGTGACGGACGTGCCCCTCGTGGCGCACAATACCGGCACCGAGCGCACCGTTTTGAATCGGCTCGCGCCCTTGCACCGGCTCGGTCCTTGGATCGACACACTCACCCTGACTCGGCGCGCCTATCCCGGTTTGGCCTCAAAGGCGCTCGATGCAGTGGTCGCCACCCTGGGGTTGACCGGACGCGTCCAGGCGCTGTGTCCGGGGCGGGCTGCGCATGACGCGCTGTATGACGCCTTTGCCTGCGCGGTGCTGCTGGAGCATTTTTTAGCATTGCCCGGATGGGAGCGTGTGACGGTTGATGCGCTCGCGGGGAAGTAGCGCCCAGACACGGAGAATCTGCGATGAAACTGTTGGTTGCGACGAGGAACAGGCACAAGCTGGATGAGATCAGACAGATCCTGGCCTTCCCGGGGCTGGAGCTGGTGGCTGCGGATGAGATCCCGGGACTGCCGGAAGAGATCGTCGAGGACGCCGAAACATTCGAGGGAAACGCGCTGAAAAAGGCGCGGGAGATGTGTGCGGCTTCTGGCTTGTGGACGCTGGCGGACGACTCCGGGCTGGAGGTCGCTGCATTGAACCATGCGCCGGGCGTGTATTCGGCACGGTATGCGGGCGAGCCGTGCAGCTATCCCGCGAACAACGCGAAGCTGCTGCGCGAATTGTCGGGCGTGACGCAGCGGAGCGCGCGGTTCCGCTGCGTGGTCGCGCTCTGTGCGCCCGATGGTCGCCACTGGACCGTGGACGGCAGCTGCCCGGGCCACATCATCCATGAACTTCGCGGTGAAAACGGGTTCGGTTATGACCCTCTCTTTGTGCCGGACGGGTATGAACAAACCTTTGCCGAACTAGACGGGGTCATCAAGAACCGCATCTCGCATCGAGGCGCGGCGTTGAGGCGCGCGGCCACCGCGTGGCAGGCGCTACTTGACCTTGAACAGGGACGTTGAGCGTGATCGCCGAGGCCTGCATGAAGACCCTCTTTAATAAAAAAAATAAAACTTTTACGATTGTGGTTGACATGCAGGTCGTAAAGCCCCACAGTTCACCCCGCGACTACATGAGTAGTAGCGTATCCGGACCCCCTATCTAGTGTTATGGATGAGGACTCCGCATAACTCAGGTTACATGACACAGAAGTGAGGACACAATGGACATCTACGTAGGCAATCTGCCTTATGACGTTTCAGACAGCGACCTGCAGCAGCTTTTCGAGAAGTATGGCACCGTCGCTTCAGCACGCGTGGTGATGGACCGGGCGACCGGCCGCGCCAAGGGCTTCGGCTTTGTCGAGATGAATGACCGCGCGGAGGCCGAAAAGGCCATCGCTGGCACGAACGGCGCCGACATGAATGGTCGTCCGCTGCGCGTGAATGAGTCGCAGCCCAAGCCCCGCGAAGATCGCGGCGGTGGCGGCGGTGGCGGCGGCGGATATCGCGGCGGCGCTGGCGGCGGAAGCCGTGGCGGCGGCGGGGGCGGGGGCGGCGGACGCTGGTAGTCCCGGTCTCGTACCGTTGAACTGAAAAGGGCCTTGTCGCTTATCCGCGACAGGGCCTTTTTTATTCGTTTTTCGCGCGGCAAATGCAAAATTTAGAAGTTGAGGCGGATGCGCCGACCCTCTATGCTATACGGATCATTAAACCGTATCCGGGAAAAGTTCCTATGCAAACACGCACCTCCCCTGTTCTTCATGTCGTTGTAACGCTGTGTTTCCTCTCCCTCGCGGCACGCCCGCTCGGGGCTGTTGAAACGCTCGCCTCGCCCGATGGCGCCGTGAGCGCCGTCTTCGACTTACGCGAGGGAAATCCCGTTTATACGCTCGCCTATAAAGGTGCCTCGGTGCTGGAGACGTCCGCTCTCGGAGTGAACCTCCAAGACGCCTTCCGCCGCGGCTTCATCGTCACGGACACCTCACGCGCCAGCGTCAACGCCGAATGGAAGCCGGTCTGGGGCGAGCGAGCGCTCATTCCCGACCGCTACGCCAGCCTCACGGTCTCGCTGAAAGAGAAAGACCCGCGCGGCCTGATGCTTCTGATTGAACTCCGCGCTTACAACGAAGGGCTCGCCTTCCGCTACCGCCTGCCCTTGGCCGCCGACACCGCGTGGCAACTCGCCAGCGAGGCGACCGAGTTTCGTTTTCCGCAAGGCAGCGCCGCCTTTGCAATCTCCGGAACCGAGGACACCTTTCCGCAAGAGCCGATCCCCCTGACGGCGCTCCCGAAACACGCCATGGCGCCCTTCACTGTGCGTCTGCCCGATGGAAAATTCGCCTCGGTCATGGAGGCTTTCGTCGTCCACTATCCGCGCAGCATGATCGAGAAGCGTGAGGCCGGCGCGGTCGGCGTCCACCTGCTCGGCAAGGCTGAAGGCCGAGGCGACTTCACGACGCCCTGGCGCGCAATCTTGCTCGGCGACAATGAGGCCCGTCTGATCGAGCACGAAGACCTCGTCCAGACGCTCAACCCGCCCTGTGAAATCCCCGATCCCACCTGGATCAAGCCCGGCCTCACCCTCTCCGATCAAGGCAACTGCTTACTGAAGATGCCTGAGCTGAAACATGCGATCGACGTGTCCCACACCAACGGCTTCCGCTATCTCCAGCTCGACTGGGGCTGGTACGGCACCGAATGGACCTGGACCGACGCCGACCGCAAGAAATTCCTGGAGGTTAACCCCTCTTGGGCGAACGACCTGGGCTGGATAACCAACACCTATGCCGACCCCACCACCGTGGCCAAGGGCCGCGTACCATACCGCGCAGACTGGAAGGACGCCCACACGGTCGTGGACCTCGACATTCCAGAGTTAGTGAAATACGCCCGTGAGCGCGATATGGGCCTCTGCCTCTACATGCATGGCGATGTGTTGCGTGCACATGACATGGATAAGCTCTTCGCGCTCTACCAGTCGTGGGGCCTCGCCGGACTCAAGCCCGGCTTCGTGCGCTACGGCACGGCCGGACAGACTGACTGGATCCGCTCGATGGTCATTGCCGCCGCCCGTCACCATCTCTGGCTCTGCGTCCACGATGCCCATGTTCCTGACGGCATGGAACGCACCTACCCGAACCTCATGATAACCGAAGGCGGCGGCGGACAGGAGGGC
>JBBRJN010000259.1:0-5240 GCA_038219365.1 Kiritimatiellia bacterium
AAGGTGACGGCGCGTCAGACGGTCCGGGTGATCGATCCGCAGGCGACACGGCTGGCCGTGAAAGAGCCGGAGTATTTTGAGGCGGCCTCGTGGCGGGTGGAGCCGGGCGACACTTTTCAGGCTCTGTGGGGCAGCGGTTACGATAGCGCCCATGCGCTGGTGATTGTGGAGCAGAACGGGCGCGAGCTGTTGCGACTGCGCACCGAGCCGGGGGAGACGCAGCGGAAGATCGAGCTGCCGGTAACGGAGGCCATGCGTGGCGGTGTGCTGGTGCGTACCCTTTTTGTGCGGGAAAACAGGATCTATGCGAACAGCCGCAGGATCGACGTGCCATGGAGCAACAAGCAGCTCACGCTCAAGTGGGAGCACTTCACGTCCAAGTTGGAGCCGGGCAAGAAAGAGGAGTGGCGGGCTGTGATCAGCGACGTGAAAGGTGCGCACGCGGTGGCGGAGGTTGTGGCCGCACTGTATGACCGGTCGCTCGATGCTTTTCTCCGACCGTCGTGGCTGCATTCGTTTGACGCCTACTTCAATCGTTGTGACGAGCAGGGGACGTTCAGTCTGGAGAACCGCCTGTCGCCGCTGAACCCTCTGTTTGGTGACTGGAATCAGGTGAGCGAGCCAGACGCTTGGCAGTATCGTGCCTGGAGCGCGGGGTTCGTGAGCAGTCGGCACAAGATACCGAAAACGTATCAGATGCGAAGAGGTGTGGGTTTGGGAGGAAAAGACGACTCAGCTTTGATGACGCCAGAGCCTGCGGCGGCACCCGCCTCGGTGGCGCACCTGTCCGGAGAAGAGAAGGCGAAAGTCCGTGATGAGGCGGCTGTGCAGGCGGAGGCGGAGGCGAATTCGGTTGAAGCCTTTAAGGTCCGCAAGAACCTGCAGGAAACGGCGTTTTTCTTGCCGCACCTGGTGAGCGATGAGAACGGGGTTGTCACGATGAGCTTCACCATGCCCGAAGCGCTGACCGGCTGGCGCCTCATGGCGTTCGCACATGATGCAGGATTGCGGGGCGGGTATTTCGAAGCCGAAGCGGTCACGGTGAAGGATCTGATGGTGGAGCCGAATCCGCCGCGCTTTGTGCGGGAGGGTGACGTGGTGGTGTTTGCCGTTAAGGTTTCGAATCGCTCACTCGCGCCGCATAAAGGGCGGGCGCGGCTGGGATTCAGTGATGCGGTTACTCTAAAGAGCGCGGACGCGTTGCTCGGCAATGCCACCCCGACTCAGGATTTTGACTTGGAGGCAGGAGCGTCAACGTCCCTCGAGTGGCGTATCCGTGTGCCGGACAACCAGGGCTTTCTGACGTACAGGGCGGAGGCGGAAACCGACGGCCTCAGCGACGGCGAAGAAGGGTGGCTGCCGGTGTTGTCGCGCCATGTCGTGGTGCGTGAATCGTTGCCGCTGTCGATCCGCAGCAAGCAAATGAAGATGTTCACGTTCCCGTCGCTGGTGGCATCGAAGGGCTCCAAGACGATCCAGCATCAGAATTTGACGGTGCAGATGGTTTCACAACCCGCATGGTATGCGGTGCTTGCTCTTCCCTATCTCATGGAGTATCCGCATGCGTGTTGCGAGCAAACCTTTAACCGGTACTACGCGAACCGGCTCGCGCAGCACATCGCGGCCAGCGATCCGAAGATCCGCGCGGTCTTTGAGCAATGGAAGGGGACAGACGCGTTGATGAGTCCGCTTGAGAAAAACGAGGAGATGAAGTCGGTTATGCTGGAGGAGACTCCATGGCTGCACGAGGCGGTGAGCGAGCGTGCGGCGCGGCGCAATGTGGGCCTCCTGTTTGACGAGGCGCGGCTGAAGGAAGAGAGCGCACTCACGTTGAAAAAACTTGAAGAATCGCGGATATCCGATGGCACGTGGCCATGGTTCCCTGGCGGCAACCGGAGTGATTTCATCACGCTCTATATTGTTGCGGGATTCGGCCGGTTGCGTCACCTGGGTGTTTCGGCGGACGTGGGTCTGGCGGTTGCCGCGCTGCCTCGCTTGGATGCATGGATGACGGAGACTTACAAAGAGATTATTCAGGGCGGCAAAGGAACGGAGTGTCACCTGACGCCGACGGTCGCGCTCTCTCTGTACGCGCGCAGTTTCTTCCTCAAGGACGTGGCCATCGCCGCGGCAAACCGAGAGGCGTCTGACTACTTCATTGGCCAGGCGAAGCAATACTGGCAGAAGGTGGGGCGTCAGTCGCAGGCGCACCTGGCGCTTGCGTTGCAGCGTTGGGGCGACACGGTCACCCCGGCGGCGATTTTGAGATCGGCCCGTGAGTTTGCGACGGTCAGTGAGGAACTCGGGATGTTCTGGCGCGACACGGAAGCCTCCTGGAGGTGGGAACAGGCGCCGATTGAAACACAGGCGCTGATGATCGAGATGCTGCTGGAGGTGGCAGGTGACACGGCGGCGGCTGAGGCGTGCAAGGTGTGGTTGCTGAAACAGAAACAAACGCAGGATTGGAAGAGCACTAAGGCGACCGCCGATGCAGTGTACGCGCTGTTGCTGCGCGGCGAAAAACTGTTGGGGTCGGATGTGAGGGTGGAGGTCGCTCTGGCGGGCAAGCCCGTCATGCCTGAGACGATCGAGGCCGGCACGGGATTTTACGAGAAGCGCTTCGGCCCTTCCGAGATCGTTCCGGAGATGGGGGCCGTGACGGTAACCAAGCAAGACGAGGGCGTGGCTTGGGGAGCGGTGCATTGGCAATATCTGGAGGATCTTGCGCAGCTGAAGCCGAATGAGGGTACACCGCTGGGGATACGCAAGCGCCTCTTTATCAAAGAATTCACGGCGCAGGGACCGGTGCTGAGACCGGCACAGGGTGTGCTGCGGCAGGGGGCCGAACTGGTGACAAGGATCGAACTGCGCGCGGATCGTGACCTAGAGTTTGTCCATGTAAAGGACCAGCGAGCCAGCTGCGCCGAACCCGTGAACGTTTTGTCGTGCTACAAGTGGCAAGACGGCCTAGGCTTTTTTGAAAGCACGCGCGATACCGCTTCGCACTTCTTCATCGACGCCTTGCCGAAAGGGGTGTACGTGTTAGAGTACGCGTGCCGGTTACAGCAGAAGGGCGTGTACCGGAGCGGCATGGCCGAGATCCAGTGCCTGTACGCGCCTGAATTCAACAGTCACTCCGAGAGCCTGATGCTGACCGTGGAGTAAATGAGGTCGTGCTGAAGAAAGTGAAACAGCATCCAGCAATTCTCATTATGGCGGGACGCGCGCTGTGGGAAGGCCCTCACGGCCCACTACAAACGGAAACGCCGGGCTTTCTCCTGTTCGTAGTGGCGCCGTGAGGCGCTTCTTAGCCATAATGAGAATTGCTGAACAGCATCCGCGGACGATAGACAGCACCGGTTTTTTTTGTCACAATCAACCGCAACTTAACCCTTTTTAGGAGCGGATAGGGCACCCCGAAAAACTGACAAAAAAACGCCGGTGGAGACACCTGTGAAGAAAAAGCCGCGTGCAGCGGTAAAACAGCCCCCAAAACCGGTATCAAAAAAGACGCCAGCCGCGTGCGTGGTTGAAGCCCCCGTACGCGTGAAAAAGCAACTGGTGGTGGGTCCTATGGCCCGGACGTGTCCGTTGGTGTTGGACGGCGAGGTGGACGCGGCCGATTTCTCCGACAGGGACTGTTTGAGCTGCGATGAGTTCGACTGCAAGTTCTGTGAGTCTCAGAAGGGCTCGGGAAGTTTGCGAAGCCGCCTGTTTGCAGGGACGGAGGACGGGGACGCCGACGACGTGGACGCCGATGTGGATCTCGATTTCGACGAGTCCGAAGAGGGTGTTGAAGGGGAGGTGGATGAGGGCGATGAAGAAGACGCGTTTTAGCGCTTTCGTTCGGCGTCGTGAACCTGTTGGTCGATGTCATGTTCCATAAGAGGGACGTCCACCGGTGTCGAAAAGTCGACGGTGATGCGGGGCGTGGGGTCGAGGCTGATGGATAGTTCGTCGGACTGGAAGTCCAGTACGTGTCCGCCTTTCGTGCGATCAGCTGAGAGAAAATGCAGGTGGAAGCCGGGCACGCTGATCGAACCCGGCACAAAGGGCGGAGTCCAGAAGCCGACCAGCGTGCCGCGGATCTTTTCGTAGGTATATTCGTGCTGTTGCTTAGTGGCCTCCGCTAACGGTCGGTAGGGCCTTTCCTGTTTGTCGCAGCTGCGCACCCGGATGGTTCCGAATTGGCCTTCGGCACGCACGGCGTAAAATATTTGTTTGTCTTTGAAGCTCTTTTCCAGAGTCTTTGAAAAAACGTCAAATGAGGCGATATGCTTCATGTTTTGACGCAAGTCGTAATCGAAAAGAGTGCACGCGCCAAAGGGCATGTGGAGCGTGTCCAACGGTTTCGATACGGTGCCGTCGCCGTGCACCTGGTAAACCTCGCCGTCAAGCATGATAGCCTCACCATCGAGCCCCTCGAAGGTGCCAATGCCCATATTTCCTTCAGCCTTAAAGTTTGAGACGGTGAGCGCGCCGTCGTAATTGCCGCTGAGGAGGTAGATAAAGGGCGCGAGTTGGTAAACGGTGTCACGGTCCTGCACGAGCGTCGTGTAGGTCGTACGGCAGCCGGTCGCAAGGAGCGTGGCTGAGAGGCCGAGAAGGGTCAGTGTGGCTTTGGCCGAATTGAGAATCATGTGCGTACTCATTGGCGTTGTTTTAAAGCAGGTGAAAAGGCATATAATATAGCAAGGTTCGACGAGAGTTAAGAGAGCTAATCGCCAATAGTCGAATAAAGAGTTGGCTACGTCTGGGACAGTTCTTAAGCGACGATTAGCCGCATGGCCCGGCTGGATGTCCCACGCCAAGACCCGGAGACCCGGAGATAAGATGAGGAGAGAAGAGAAAATGGGCTTCCCCCTCTGCGTCTTCGGGTCTCTGCGTGAACCCTCTCCTGTGTGGTTCAATCGTATCACCGAACAGCGCCCACACCGACTCCCGTTCCTGATTTCCTGAGTTCCTGATTCAAACTGTGCTCACGCATTTTTAGCCGCTGCAATCCTGCAAATCCTGTAAATCCTGTTAATCCGGTGTAGATCTTACAAGCCAACAACGGCAATAAAAAACAAGTTGTTTCCCCCTCCCTCGCCCTCTGGGAGAGGGCCGGGGTGAGGGTTGTGGGCTTGGCCCACATTAGATTGGAAAGCCAGTCTCAATCAAAAATCCGGCAATCAAAAATCTAAAATTTGAATTGCTGCGCGCCCGCCTGCCGCACGCCGTACGTTCGCCGGGCGTCC
>JBBRJN010000260.1:0-5221 GCA_038219365.1 Kiritimatiellia bacterium
ACCAGGCATCCGACAACCGCCAAACCTACAGTCAAACGTCCATTCATCATAAAAAACCTCTCTTTGAAAAGTACAACAGGTTACTAAAACCGGTATTCAGCAGACAGAATAAAGTTGCGCCCCGGTTCGTTGCTGCCCGAACCGTGGATACGGTAATCCTTATCGAAAATGTTTTCAACGCCCGCCACAAGTGACACGTTGTGCTTCAGACGCAGGCCGCAGCGAAGGTCGGTCACCGCGTAACCGGGCGTGCCTCCCGGCGGAATGCGCTGCGTGTCGGTCTTGTCCGCAGCCGTCAGGCGATCCTCATCATCCGTCGCGCGCTCAGCCGCCTCCGCCCAGAACCGGTGGTCTTCGCTCTCCCATCGCAGCGCTGTATAAGCCGTCAACGGCATCGTCCGCACGGGCTCCGTGATCTTTGTACCGTCCGCCGTGTCGTAGTCGGTATATCCTTCCATCCAAGTGAATCCCGTACGTGAGAGCCAATGCTTTGACAACCGAACCTGAAGTTCACTTTCCACACCGTGTACATAGCCGTCGCCTCCGTTCAGCTTAGAATAGGTGCCGTCTGTCGCTGCCTGACGGATGATCAGATCGTTGATGCGTGTATAAAAGTAGGCGACCTGCCAAGCCACCGGATCGGCCGTGACACGCGTTCCGACCTCACCGCACAAAAACTTCTCAGGGTCGAGATTGGTCGAGGGCGTCTCAACATCCGAACTGCGGCTGACATCGAAGCGTGTCAGATCCGAAAGACCCGGCGCACGATACGCCTGCGACACGGAAACATACACGAGCCAGAGTTCTTCAATGACATGATAGGCCAGACGGGATTGCCCAGAGAGATCAAACCAGTCCGCATTCATCGAGGCCGGGGTGTGCGGCTGGGTGTCAAAGTTCTCATAGCGCCCGATGTCCGCACGCGCATACGTGGCACGTCCACCGAGCGTGAGCTCCCACCGGTCAGACAGTCTCACGCGGTCCTGCACGTAGAGCGCCGCCGTATGATAGGCAGAGTTATCAGCCACGGGACCTTGAATCCCCACGGACTTCAAGGAGCCATCAGCCTTATAGTTTTTACGGAAGCTGTCGATACCATCATGGATATACTCCGCACCATAGGCCCACGTACCGATCCTGGTCTCCTTGACCATATCTGCAGCAGTACCCCACGTTTGCACATCAAAGCCGTCGACCGTCTCGGTCTTGTCTTTCTTAACCACGTCCTTGGTCTCTTCCTGCCGCTGGTAGTAAACCGAGGTCTGCAACTCATCATACAGCAGCGTCTCTTCGCGGTCGATGTACCGAAGATACGTGATCGAATGATCCTGGTCAAATGTGTGCACAGGCTCGGTACCCACGTCCGTGCCGTGCCACGAGATGCCGTAAGGTGTACGGTGGGTGCGCCAGACATCGTCTTGATCCACAGACATGTGGGCAAAGATCAACTCGCGGTCGCCGCGCAAGGCAATGCGGACCTTGGCATCATAATCCGTTTCATTGTAGCCGGTTTTGTCCTGTCGACCGACATGCTTGCCGCCCTCAAGATCGCCGAAATCCTTGTAGGTTACACCGAACAATCCCGCCCACTGATCCGAGCCGTACTCGCCTTCGGCACGGCCGGTCACAGACCGTTCGGCTGAAGCCACGCGCGCCGCCAGCCGACCACCCCAGACATCGCCTCCGCCCTCAGGCGCATACTCCGGCATGCGCGTAAAGGCCTGCAAGGTGCCCCCCACCGCATCTGAACCATACAGAACGGAGCCCGGTCCTTTCAGCAATTCCAACGAGTCCAGCGAGTAGCTGTCCACCGTATTCCAATATTGATTCGCACCCTCCCGGAAAACGGGCGAGTTCAGGCGTATGCCGTCCACCAGCAGCAGCGTCCGAAAGCCGGTGAACCCGCGGATATAGGGCGATCCCTGACCGTTTGAAGTCTTCTGCACCATCACGCCGGGAGTCATGTCCAAAGCCTCCGGCAACGTTCGCGTCTGGTTTTCAAACAGCTCCCCAGCCGATATCTTCGTAACCGATGCTGCCGCCGAATCGAGCGGCTCTGCGACACGCGAGGCCGTGACAACCACCGGAGGCAGGTTCGTCATATCGCGGGCACCCAGCAGAGATGCAACTCCTGTCACACCGATCAAGATTAAAAGTGTTCGCATGATTTCTTAAACGCCGAACACATCCGCTTGGTTCATCTCAAAACAAAAAAGCCACCTGTTCACCAGGTGGCCCGAAAAGCCCATTCCGTTTGTAACTGTCGCCCCAAGCAACCGTGCCGCGACACCTGTCGGAACGACGTGTCAAAACGAGATCAGCCGGCGCACCGCAGTCGCAATGTCTTTGACCCGCTGGTCACCGGCCTCGCGCTCGACCGCGATCGCACCTTCGTATCCGACCTCCGCCAGCGTGTTCAGGAAGGCGAACGCGTTGACTTGTCCCTCGCCCCACACCACCTCGCTGCCCCAGGTGCCGTCAACCGCCGTGCGGACCGCATCCTTGATATGAATATGGCGAATCCACGGTGCCAGCCGCCGCAGCGCTGACAGCGGTTCATCCTTGTTGTAAAGGATCAGGTTGGCGGGGTCGAAATTGAGCAGCACGTTCGGATGGTCAAGCGTCTCAACAAACCGCTGCAACTCCTCCGCCGTCTCCTGACCGGTCTCCATCAGCAGCGAAACCCCGGCCGCGCCCGCCTCATCACCCAGCTGACGGACGCGGTCATAAAACTTCTTGGCGTAGGCGTGGTTCGCATGATCCAAAAAGCCCACGTGCATCATAATATACTCGGAGCCCAGCTCCGCCGTGATTTTCGCCGCCTTCGCGAACGCTTCGCCACTTGCAGGCCAGTGTTCATCCGGCGCGATCCCGCCCGTCACCCGGATCGCGTCCAGTGAAGAGTAATCTTCATAATCAAAATTCATCATGCCCGCGGTGATCGTCCACCCCTGCCGCCTCACCGCGTCAAGATACGCCTCACCGCCCGGTGCCAGCGCCGGCGCGATCGCCAGATTGACATGCTCCAATCCGAGCGCCGACAGCACTGAGCCGACCTCGTCGATCCCTTTCCTGAAGGACCAACTGCACACGCTGATGGGCCATTTGCCGCATTTTTTCATACTCTTATTCTCCTTTGTTTTCGCGTGCGGGCCCTATTTCCCGATCCGCACCGTTTTGCCCGTCTTCGCTGATTTTTTCTCAGCGTCCACAATGCGTACCGAGTCGCGAGACTGCTCGGGCGTGGTCACGCATTCAACCCGCTTGCCGCAAAGCACATCCATAAACCACCGGATCTCGAATTCGTAGCCGTCGCCCTCGGGCAACTTCGGGACAATCGGGTCACCCTTCAGCGGATAGATGCACAGGGGTTTCTCACGCTTGGCATCCAGCACCACAACGGCCTTCTCGAAGGTCACGATGTAGCTCGCCTCAAACCCCAACGTCGGGGTCATGCACCAGCTTCCCTCTGCCGTCACCGCCGCGCCACCCACGTCGTAAAGCGTAGAGATATACTGCATTGCGCCGTCTTTTGAGTAAGCCGCCGAACTCGTCACGGCTTTGGGCACGCCGAACAGATAGTTGACAATGTCCGTGTCGTGAATATGCAAATCCAACGCCACTCCGCCGCTCTTGCTCTCATCGGCAAACCAGCTCTTGCCTTTACCCCATCCAGGAGGTGCGCTGAACCGGCGGAACGAGGCCGCGACGACCGCGCCGTATTTCTTGCTGTCGACCAGCTTCTTGAGAAAAACGTAACACGGCCAGAAGCGCAAGCATTGCGCGATCATCAGCTTGGCGCCGTTCGGGGCTTTCCTGGCAGCCTTGAGCATCTGTTCACAGGCGGCCGTGTCAAGCGCCATCGGTTTTTCACACAGCACACTGATGCCAGCCTGCAACGCTTTAACGGTCAGCGAAACATGCAGCGGCGTCGGCAGCGTCAGCGAGATCACGTCCGGTTTGACCTCCGCCAGCATCCGATCAAAATCATCGTAAATCAACGCGTCACCGAAGTCGGTCGAAACGTCCGCACCCGCGAGGTTCCCGCCCTGAATCGGCACCTTGAACTGCGCGGTGTCTCTGTCGCACAGCGCCACGACCTTTGCACCTTTGACCTTCTTCCAGTTGCCATAATGCATGCGTCCCATGAAGCCGAACCCGACAATCGCGACACGTTTACTGATCTTCTTGCTCGTAGCCATATGGTATCTCCCGTTCATCTACACTTTACCCAAACTAGGGTGTAAGCATCCTAAATCCGCTGGCGCTTGTCAATCCCCAGCAATTTTAATTATGGCTGAAAACGCCTCACGGCGTCACTACGAACACAAAAAAGCGTGGTCTTTCCCGTTTGTAGTGGGCCCGTGAGGGCCTTCTCGCGGTGCGTGTAATGCCATAATAAAATTGCTTGTCAATCCCACAACCAGCCGAAACACACGTTTTGTGAAAACGCATGCTCCCTGCATCCGTCGCGCCTTCAGTGGAGGCAACCGCGCGACGCCGGTCATCCGCTTCTGTGGGCTTGCACGGCTAATAGGGCGTCGCGGTTGACTCAGGAAGCTGTGTGTTGTAAGTGCCCGTCTCTTCATATTTTTTCACGGGAACGTCCCACCCGATCTGGCGCAGGTGATGAGCGAGGACCAGGTTCTCGTTGCCACCGGAGGGAGACGTCCCCCAGGTCGCGTGGGCCGCGCGGGAGTAGATCTGCATCATGCTGCTCCCGTAGAGATGATGCCACCCGGTACACAGCATGCCTGTCAGTTCATCCTGCCTCACCCTCGCACTCATGCTCGCGTATCCCGCCTTATTCTCCCACGGGCACGCCAATACCGAAAACCCTTTGTCTTTGAAGTAGCGCATCGTCGGCCATGTCTCTTCTGCCTTCGGCGCATCGTATTGCCAATCGCAGATGATCACGTCTTTCGGGAGCGCGTCCAACAACGTCTCGGCCTGGGCCGACCCGTTGGCCACATACCCTTTCCAACGCGCATCACGGGCGCTCACGAGCATATCGTGCCAGACCATCATCCTACACCCCCGTGCAGCCAACAACCCGTGCATGTGCACAAGGAACTTCTGAACAACGCCCGTGTAATCCGTTCGCCGACAGGCCGCACACGTGCCCATGTCATCCGCCTCATCGCATCCCGCATGAAAATAAGGCGGGCTCCCAAAGGCCTCATGCAATTCAACCACGGAGTCCTCAATCAGCTTGACGGTT
>JBBRJN010000261.1:0-5215 GCA_038219365.1 Kiritimatiellia bacterium
CTTGAAAACGCTCAGCAGCCGTGACCGCTTAAGGGCTGAGCTGGAGGATGCCCCACGTGGTGAGGCGGGGCAGGGTCACTCGCAGACCGTCGGGGTGACGCTCGGGGGAGAGGGTCGTGGATGGCTGGCCGGGCTCGTGCCAGACGGCCTGCGCGACGTTGCCCCAGCGCTCGGGGTGGAGCAGCGTGACGGTGACGTTGCCGTAGGTTTCGGCACGCTCGGTGTCGGTGCCGCCGAGATTCCAGTTTACGACATGGATGACGGCCGAATGCGTGTCGCGATTCACGCGCAGGAACGCATAGAGGTTCTCCGGACCTTCGAGGCGCAGCAGTTCCATCTCCAGCAGGCGGCAGCGGGCGTCCACATCGGCGGTGGACGGAACGAAGCGGAGCAGGCCGGAGTCGCGCGCGGCCTTCAGCACGGCTTGATCGTCGGCGCAGAACGAGGCGACCGGACTGAACTCGACGAGCAGCCGGAGCGGGTTCAGCGTTTCGCGTCGCACGGGCACCCGTGCGTAGCGGCTGGCACCGAGGATGATGCGGAAGGGGATCTGATGCGCGGCGAGGGCCAGGCAGTAGGCTTGGCACGCGCCGGGCTCATCGCCGTTGATCAGCACGCCCACCTCAGCGGCCGACACCTGTGTGTCCAGCAGGGCGCGGTGGTCGCGGATGAAGTCGTAGAGGTCGCCGTACTGTTCGCGCGTGCCGAAATAGCGGGGCCGGATGCCGGTGGCGTCACTGCCCATGTAGAGGTCCCACGGCACGAGGTGCGGCTGGCCGAGCGCGTAGGTGGTTGAGAGGGCGGCGCGGGTGCGGGCCGTGCTGCGAGGGATGGGCGAGATCACCTGCGTGATGCCGACGGCCTCCGCAAGCTTCGCGCCGAAGACGTATTCGCCGGGCGTCTGGTACTCGACGTTCTGCGAAGACTCGCCCTGTAGGAAATCGACCACATCGACGCCGTAAAGCACATGTTCCGTGTGCAGTGGCGCGAGAAGCCCGTTGACTGAAACAGGAATGTATTTGTCGGGCGACCAAGCGTCGAGTTGCCTGCGGAAATCCTTGAAGAAGGTGCGCATGCTCTCGATCTGGAAATCGGCGAAAAGAGGGGTCAGCGGCAGCGTACGGTAGCGCGCGCGGTAAGTCGCAGCATCAGGCACGCCGTTTTGCCTGAGGTGCTCGCGGTAGTCGAAGGTAGCGATGTCGGCGATCCCCAGCGCCTTCAGTTCTGCGGGCGTGCAGTGCCCCTTGAGCCACGCGCGAAAGCCGCTGCGGCAGACGTCGCAGAAGCAGACGCCCGCATTGCGGACCCAACTCGCGTTCATCTCCCAGTCGTCCACATGAAGCGAGTCCACGCCCGCAGCTACGAGCCGCTGCGCATCATTGAAAAAGAATTTGCGAAAGGCGGGGTGGTTACAGCACCCGGTGAACGTCCTGGGGCCAAAGGTCACCATCCACGAGGGCGTGTTTTTGTTGCCGTCCAGATCTTCGTGGCGGCCCGAGTCGTCGCCCGTTGCCGAGCGGTTGGTTGTGGCGTGGCTATCCCCTTGCAGGCCGTTGAGGGTGCCTTGGTAGAAGATGCCGTTGTTTTGGACACGGCGGATGAAGTTGGTGTCGTTGCCATAGACCCAGAGGCAGTGTGTGGCGTGGAATGACTGCATCACGTCGAGCGAATTGGTGCGCGCCCAGCGCGTGGAAAACGGAATGGAGGAGCACGGGAGGATAGGCGTCCTCGCCTGTCCAGTTGGGAAAGCGACAAGCCGTGACGCCTGTCCAACGGGGGCGGCGATGCAGCCAAGGTCGGTGACCCGTGGCACCGCGGGCTCCTTCGCGTTGGCGAGGTCGGCGTCGAAAAGCGCACGCAGGCTGTCCTCCCCCAGCGCGCCAGGGTAAATGCGCACGCGGTCGAGCCAGCCGTTGAAGGGGCGGATGCCGCTGAAGTTGCCGAGCGCGAGCTCGCTGACTGAAGCGGCGAGGCGGTCATGACGTTGCGCTTCGCCGACCTTCACGAAAGGCTGCTGCCGGCTGCCGACAAACGCCGTGACGGTCTGCGGGGTGACGGCCACGGCGAAACAGCACCAAGTCGTAGAGAGCTTCAAGTTGGTCTTGCCGGACAACGGGTAGGGCACTTTGGTGGCATCAGGGCCGAGCGCCAGCGTGAGGCCCGACGGGTGTGCCATCAGGTCCCACGCGCCGGGCTTGTGGAGCAGGCGGGCCGGGGCGTTCCCCTGCATGAGCGGGTTCTGCCGCGCCCAGAGCACGAGGGTGAAACAATCGAGGGCGTCGAGCGCCGGGTCGCGGTAAAGCACCGCGCCGCCGGAGGGCGGATCAGAGGGCGTCGATCCGCCGTGGCGTGCGGCGGCCGTGAGGTCGAGGCAGCGTCCGAACGGGCCGAGGCCGAAGGCAGGATCTTCGCCCGGCGCGTAGGTCTGGAAGTGAGCGCTGCCGCCGAGCGTGCCTTGATTGACGAGGTTGGTCTCAAAATCGAACGAGACGAGCGGTTGCTCGGTGGCGGCGCAAGCGGCGGCGGCGAAGAGGATTCCGAGCGTGACAGATTGGAAATATGTTGGAGGCTTTTGCAAAACCCACTGCCGACTACAGCCGGGGCGACCAGAGAAGCGCCTCACGGCGCCACTACAAACGGAGGCGCATAAGGAGGCGCATGAGCATGTGATCATGGCGTCAATCCCGCTCCAAAGTTGCCGACGGCTTCACTGGTGCGCAGGGCTCGGCTGTAGATGCGGAGGGACTTGACGGCGGGCGCGATGGCGAGGGTCGGAGAACCCGTGGGTGTGCGCAGGTTGGGGCTGAAGCGGCCCCAGCCGAACTGGCGCTGGTCGCCGCCGTCGCAGAGCGTGCCGTCTACAACGAAGGTGATGATTTTGGGGCCGCCGTCCACGGTGATGACGACGTGGTGAAGCGTGCCCGCTTGCAGCACTCCGAGGTCGCTGGACCATGCGGTTTCGCTGCGCCCGTCGCTGAGCGTAATGCGGAGCGATCCGCCCTCTGCGATGGCGACGAGGAGGCCTTTGCCCTCGCTGTCGCGGGAATCGAGCAGAGGCTGGCCAGGCGTGAGCGCTTCGGTTTTCAGCCAGAGGTCAATGCTGAAGCCCGTGCGCAGATCCTTGCCGCGCTGGTCTTCTGACGTGGTGTCGCGCTGGTTGAAGGCGGGCAGTTTAGGCATCGCAACCTCCGCGGGCAGGGGCGATTTTCCGGAGAGGGTCAGGAGCAGGCCGTTGGTGGCTACGGTGCGGACATCCCACTGATTGAACAGCCCGTTAACCAACGCGGATGAGAGCGCGTGGGTGTGTCCGATGGTCTTCTGGGTCTCGGTGATGAAGAACGCCCCGTTTTCCTCGACGAGGTCGGGGTAGCTCATGCGGATGTAGGGGTCGTCGTCATAGAGCAGGATCTCGGGCTGTGACCACTCGATCATGCGACCCTGCGGTGTGTCGGTCTCGCGACCGGCCATGAGCCAGGCGGGGTTGCGGTCGTCGTACGGGCTGCGGCCGTCTTTGCCGTTTGCGCCGAGTTCGCCGACGAACCGTCCGCCGTGGTTGTGGAACCAGTAGAGGAACTTGCCGTTGGAGCAGCGCCAGACAAAGTTGGCGGCGCGCGGATGCTTGACGCGTTTGCCGCCGGGCGTGTAGGTCGCGTAGGCGGGCGTGCTCCACATGCGCGCACCATCGCGGCTATAGGAGCAGGCGGGCCAGCCGTCGATGGTGCGATAGACACAATAGAGCGAGCCGTCGCTGAGCGGGACGATGCTCTGCTCTTCGGCGACGCGTCCGCCGCCGGGCGGGGTGCGCAGGCCGACGGTGCCATCCGGCAGCGTCTCGAAAGAGATCTTGGCCGGGTCGCGCTCAGTTAGGATGTTGGGGCTTTTGAGAAAAGCGCCTTCTGACTGGGCGAAGAAGCCCGCGCCCATGGCACCGACCTTATGGATCACGCAGAGGGCGTCGTCGCCGAGGATCAGAGGGCGGCCCACGTTCCAGAAGAACATGAGTTTACCGCCATAAACATTGTTGCGGTCGCAGTCGAATTCGCGCAGCGGGATGTCGGTGCGCTGGGCCGACCAGGTGCGGCCGTGGTCGTCCGTGTATTTGAAGACGTAGTGGCCGAGCGAATCCACGCGTTTATAGACGCCCTTATCCTCGCGCCTCACTTCGGGAATGCGGTCGGTGTTGTGGTTATAGAAAACATAAATGCGGCCCGACGGCACCTTGAGCAGCACGGCATAGGAGGCCTCGGGGCCGACGGACGGCTCAACGTCCACGGGAGGTGCCCAGGACTTGCCCTGATCCGTGCTGCGCATCGAGACCACATGCTGGCCGCCCGCGCCCTCAACGCCCTTGCCGGTCGTGATGACGCACAGCCATGCGCCGTCGTCGGTCCGTACGATGTAGGGCTGGTCGGCATAGCCCTCGCTCGGAATTACCCGTCCGGTGGAAATGTGGCGCGGGTCAGGGACCGGCGTGGAAGCGGGGGCAGGCGTGGCGAACACAGGGCCAGAACAGACGGCCAAGAAGAAGGCTAGAGCGGTCGGCACGAGAACGTTTTGTTGTGACATGAAAGGCCTTTCCTTAGCGCACCGAGATCAGGGTTCCTGTCGATACGACGGTGACCGTGACGCGGGACGCAGCCCGCTGTTCACCATCCGATGCCGCGAGCATGATCACATAATCGCCTGTCTTCGTAAAGGTCGCGGTCGTGTTAGGTGCCGACGCATCGGTGAAAAGAACTTTTGAGGCATCGCCGGAAACGACGGACCAGGTGGTGACAAGCGTTTTCCCGAAAGGCTGACCGTCATCGGTCGCCATGCCTTGGAGAGCGAGGGGGCGGGCGACCTTGGCGACGAGGGTGGTCGGTCCTTCGATCACGGGTGCATGGTTGTTATCCGGATCATTCGCCAAGAGACGAGCCTCCTCGGCGGTGATGAAGCGCGAATAGACGCGCATCTCGTCGAGCACGCCGTCGAAATTGCGGGTGCCGCCTGTCGGACTGGTGTTACCGATCACAAAGGGCGAGGTGAAGGCCGCGGCATTGGTGGTACCCACCGGAGTAACCGCGTCGGAAAGATATTGTTTTCCATTGAGGTACATGACCTGTTTCGACCCGCTGGCGGTCGTGCGGCGGTCGAAGAGTACGGCGACGTGGAACCATTGGTTGGAGGTGAGTTTTGCGTTGGAGAACCCCCAGCCATAATCTGTCGTCCCACC
>JBBRJN010000262.1:0-5189 GCA_038219365.1 Kiritimatiellia bacterium
AGGGGTACGGACTGGAAAGTTGCACCAGGAACACCGCCGAAAAAGCGGCCAGCCAGAGCCACGGCCATAGCTTGCCGCGGTACACGATGCCCTGAGGCTCCTCCTGCCCCGTGTCAAACTTCCTGCCGTACCCGTAGCACAAACGGAAGACCACAACGGCCAGACCCAGCAGGCACACCGGCAGATAGGCGCGTGCCGTCCTGGCCAACGAGCCCGCCATAAAAAACAGATCGCGGCCGCCGCGCGCCACATGAAAGGTTTGACTGAAGACAAACTGTTCGCGCGCCTCCAGAAACGCCGGCCCATAGACCAGTGCCAATCCCAAACCGCCGCCCACCGCGAACCAAAAGAACGCCGCACCGGTCTTTCGGTAAGTCGCCAGTAAACCGAGGGCCGTCACCGGCAGCAGCGCGCCCAGCGAAAGCCGCGTGCCGGCCGCGAACGCCACAAGCAGACCTGCCGGCAGCGCCCACATGCAAGACAAATGCGACCGCACGGTTTTGCGGCGCGAAAGGCAAAGCGAAAGCGTCAAGTATCCGCCTAGCAGCAGGCACGAAGCCAGTGCGTACGTCTTTGGGATGGTCGTGAAATACACATGATACAGGTTACAGGCGGTCAGCGCGAACGCCATGATGCCCGCCTCCGCGGCCCGTTGCGACGGCACCGCACGCCGCGCCAGCAACGCCGCCAACACGCAGCCCAGCAGCCCGAAAAAAACCGTTGTCAGGCGTCCGCCCAACACGCCGTGCGGCAGCCAAAGCCCCGATAAAAAACCGTACACATAGGGCATCACCGGGCCCTGCGTAAAAAAGAAGTCACGGTATGGGACGGCGCCGGCAGCCACGCTGCGCGCGGCATAAAGATACCACCCCTCATCTTGATTCAGGTTGCCGTACCAAGCAGCGAACGCATAGAGAATCAAAGCAGCCCCGATGGCCAGCGCCGCCGAGCTCCCGATACAAATCTGATGACCCCACTTACGGAGCATGAACTCTCCCCCTATAATTTTTTTTTACGCACCAGTTTACCATACCATGAACAAGCCCTGCAATGCGCGTTCAACTCCTAAATCCTAACTCCTCCTTGGATGCGGCCGCACCGACTAGCCCCGCGTCTTCAAAATCGCCTGCAGCCGGTCCACCCCCACCTGATATCCTTTGCCGCACATGTGGCAGAAGATCTGCGCAGGCCGGTCTTCGCAAATCATCGCCTCAAGATCACCGACGGGCATCCCCGCGAGCAGGCTCTCCACCCGCTCGGGCGAACACCGGCAGGCGAAACGCAGGGGCTTCGGTTTCTGAAACACGCAGTCGGCCAGTCCCAGTGTCTCGCAGACCGTCCTCGGCGCGGCGGCGGCTTCAAGGCAATCGAGCAACGTGCCATCCTCGGCGAAGCGGGCGAGTCGCGCAAAAACCTCAAGATTGCCATCAGGCAAGCACTCGATCAACACCCCGCGCGCACCATCAATGAACCCGCCGTAGGCTAACGCCGATATCTGCACCAGCACCTGCCGCTGCAAAGACAGGCGGTAATATTGCTCCATGCCCTTGATCACGGAGGCCGGGCTGACCTCGGTCGCTGCGCTCGCCAAGATTTTTCCAGGAACGGAGCGCACGATCTGCACCTCCGCCCAATCACCCAACGCCGACGAGGCATCGAGCTCCTCACAGGCGTCCAGGTCGTTCAGCACTTTCACTTGGGTGTACCCGCGCAGGCCGCCGTCAGCACCCGCCTCGACCAGCACGCCGCCGATCGGCCCGGAGACCCGCAGCCGCAGGGTCACCGCCTCCTCCGGCTCAGTCAGCTCAGCGCCAAGCAGGGCCACGCCTGCCAAGGCCTCGGCCTGGATGAGCCCGGCTGTCGGCCCACACAGGTGGCTGCGCTCCAGCTCGCGGGCAGAATCGGTCACCTCAGCGAACACGACATTGATTCTGGCTGAGGGCGAAAAAGCCGACATCAGGCTGTCGGCTACTTTTGACATAATCATGACGGTCTCGACTTCCTCTGGCACGCCATCGGGAGGGGTCCTTTCTCAGACGTTTCCCGACGACAAAGCCAGCACCTGCACTTTTTCTTTGAACAAAACCCGCAGAGGTTCCACCCGCCGCAATTGGCGGTCGAGCGACCACAACGCGAAGTGCCACTTTTTAGTAAAGGCGTAATTGTTGCGCAGATGCGGCTCAAACGCGTCGAATTGCTCACGGCGCACCGAGTAATTCCAATGCATCTCACGCGTCTTAAACTCGAACCCGTCGAAAAACCGGTCGGCCAGATCCTCCAGTTCGACAGACTCATTGTGCTTGAGCCAGTACTGATACAACACCTTGGCATAGCAGCCTAAATAGAAGTCGAACAGCACGTTCAGGTTTTCCTCGGTATAGCTCGTGTCCGGCCAACCGAATGAACCCCGAATCGAACACAGCATCACGCGCATCGGCATTTCGCGCTTACTTGTGATGTCGTACCCGAACTCGAAAATCTCTTTCCCCACGCCGAACCGGCAACTTTTACCCTCGGGCAGGTATTTTTTCAGTATCAGGTTCTGTGCCGCCGCATCGCCCAACAGCGCACCCAAGGCCAAGACCACATCCGGGTCCTCATCCGACTCGGTGCCTCCAAATTCGCCGGCCCGCTTGAACATGCGCGGCGGAATGTCATCCAGCGGTTCGCCCGGACAGCGGTTACGGATGAAGTAGTTCATTTCGCGGCCGTCCTGGCTATCAAGGCGCATCAGCAGTCGGTACTCGCCAAAGCCCACCCCCAGCGATTTGAACGCCTTCACCCGGGCCAGCATGTAGCTGCCATACCCGGGCATTTTCAACGCCAAACGTTTTTCGATCAAGCTGGTGCAAAGAGGGTTGCGGTTGGTCTTGAAAACGATTTCGCGCGTGACGCCCGCGCCGACCGCCAGTTCGTTGTGCTCGTCGCTGTCCGAGCGGACCTCGTAAATATTAGCGTACTCGACCCGCTCGTCTTGGCTCATCATCTGCTCGACGTTCGCCAAAAGAACTCGCGTCCGGTCATCAGACCCCGGATGGCTGTCCGGGAGTCCGCCACGAAAGGTCGCACCCGGCAAAGCCGTGCGCCGGTCATCAAAGGCCGGTGCGCCCGAATCGCCGTGTCCGTAATAGACCTCGCCCGTCAGATTCATGTAGAGCGTTTCAACGAAATCGTCACTGCCGTCGTCGGCCAGTTGTGGGCGCTCAAGCAGTACTTTGAACAAGGAATCGATACCGCGCATGCGGAGCACCACCTCTTCGGGTGCCAGGCGCTTCAGCACGATTCCCTCCATAAGCTTTTCCAACTCTGGCACAAGCCGTTCCAAGGCCGCGCCGCGCAACAGGCCGAACAACTCGATTTCATGGTGCCCGTGATATTTAGGGGCGCGCAGACACGACCTAACATCACCCTCAAAAATCGAGACCAGTTCGCGCAAACATTCTACAAACTGTGGATAGTCGGACACAGCCACATCCAGCAGTTTGTGAAAATCCGTGTAGGAAAGAAAATGCACACCTTTCGCGCTGTGGTAATATTTCAGGCACGAGTTGATGTGTGTCCGGCTCGCATTCAACGCCAAGTCGATTTCACGGCGCGTCCACGCCAGCGGCTTGATGCGCCACTCCTGCCCCTGCCGACGGTAGAACTCCAGCGTCGTGTCATTCCGCTCAGACATGATGACTTCGTTAAGCGCGAAGCCGACACGCTGCAGCCAGTCATCGACCGCGGTGACCAATTCCGTCGGAACCTCACGCTGCGAAATCTCAAGGGCGCCGTTCACCACATTGGCACAGACGAAACTGTTTTGCAGGGTCTTACTGCGACGAACGGCCGGCACGCGTCCCAGATTCCACAACTGACCTGAAAGCAAAGGAATGGCCGCCACGGTATGGTTACCCGTTGTGAGCGTCATGATGTAGCCGCCCGTTCCCTTGACCAACTCCTGTTTGCGGACGATCAGAACCGGCGTGTGGTTATCCAAATGTTTCCACACGTCCTTCTCGAAAACAAAGGTATCTCCACCCCAATCGTAACCGTAAAATACGCGCTCATGCCCCATGGACTTCAATGTCACACACGTCGGCTTATGCCGGGCCTCACGCCGCACGCGCGTTATAAAATGGTACAGGGTAGAGTTCATGTCACGTCGCCCGCTTTTTGCTAAAGCGCTCCGCTCGTTTTCCGGACTTAGATACCGCACCGGCTCTGTTCACGGGCAATAAGCTCCTCAATCAAGCCTCCCAACGCTTCAAGGTCACAGGAATCGGCAGCCTCCAACAGGTTCTCAAGCGCCGGAAGAATATAACGCGTGAAATCTTTCTGCCCTACCGAGGCCAACCTCCCGTATGCGCCTAAAGCCTGAATCAGGCGCTGCACAGCGCCTTCATAAAACAGCTCGATAGCCTCAGGATGCTCTGGACAGCACGCCCCGTATTCCGCAAGGAGCTTTAGCCTTAAATCGCTTGGAATCTTAACATACGGGTCATACAAAAGAGAAGCCAGATCATAGGCCGCAGCCCCTTGCCGCATGCCCTGGAAATCGATAAAAACGAAACGCTTATCGCGGAACAGGATGTTGCTAGACTGGAAGTCGCGGTGCACGATCACCTGTCGCGCGCGCCGCAGACGTTCCGACACTGCGGTCAGCTCCGCGGCGACCGCTTCAGGCAAGGCCTCATACCCGTAGCGGTTAATCAGCAGGTGCTCCTCAAACAACCGGTGCTCCCACGCGTACAACGCGGTATCAAAAGGCGGTTCCAAAGACGTTGCCGCTTCAGTCACGCGCCGCGTACCTTCGCTGTGCAACCGGGCTAACGCAGCCACAACCGCAAGGTACCACGCCTCGGCCTTGCCGGGACGCGCCTGCATGCGCTTCTGCAACGAGTCCTCTCCCCAGTCCTCCAGCACCAGACAGCGTGCGTCCGGCAGGTCAGCCAAAACCGCCGGAACGGGCACTCCGGCTGCCGCGAGCACGGCCGCGTGTCCGCTGTACCGAGCGTTTTCAGGCCGCTCCAGGCAATACCGTATAAAGATAGCCGAACGCTTCCCGTCGTACAGACGCCAAAAACTCCGGTTGGAACCTCGGGCCCCCAAGAACGCCACGGCGCACTTCGCCTGATCCCAGCCCAACGCCGCAAGCGCCGCCGGGATCGCCTCGTCATCCGCAAACGCCGCCGCGACACACGCCG
>JBBRJN010000263.1:0-5124 GCA_038219365.1 Kiritimatiellia bacterium
ATATTGCAAGGGTAAATAAGTTATTAATTATAATTTACATGGGCGCATTTGGAACGAAAATTGCTACGATTCGTGCGTGCATCTCATTGTCTGTCAACGGGTTGAGCATGGCGAATGCGCGTTTTGTCGCTGGAACTTCGGCCTAGCGTGGACGTCCCGCCGCACGGGCATCATGGTCCGGGCCGGTCCCCGCAAAGTACGGGCGGCACGTCTCGGACGCCCGGCGAACGTACGGCATGCGGCAGGCGTGCGCGTGTCGCCCGCATGGCACGACGCCGGCGGTCTGGCCCGTACGCTGCGCTCCCTGGCGTGGACGTCCCGCCGCACGGGCGTGGACCGGTCCGGGCGTGCATCCCGTTCACAGCGGGAAGCGCAGCAGCCCAATGAGGCTGCCCTTCTCATCGGTTGGAGCGGCCATCGTACGCACGTTTTCCCAAACCACCTCACGCACACTGCCCTTGCCCGGATACTGGTAATCCATCGGCTGACGCGTCATGAAAACCCAGATCGCACCTGAGGTCACACAGTCCTCCGGTGCGCTCACGACTCCGTAAGGATAAACCCCAAGTTCCTTCACCACCGCCTTACAGAGCGGCAGCAAGTCGATGTGCCAGTTGCTCACATGCACCGCTAAGATGCCGCCCGGCGCAAGCCGGTCGAAATAAAGTTGAAAGGCTTCGCGTGTCGCCAAATGATATGGCACCGCATCCCCGCTATAGGCATCGATGATCAGGACATCATAGAGCGGGTCGCCTGCCGTACGCTCTTTTTCCAGCATCCGCCGCGCATCGCCTGGCACCAGATCGATAGGCGTCTTCGCCTCCGGCAGATAGGTAAAAAGGCGCGGGTCCGTCGCCACCTTGACCACCTGCGGGTTAATCTCGAAGAAGCGGTAGAGGTCACAGGGCCTCCCGTAACAGGCCAGCGTGCCCGCTCCTAGCCCCACCACACCCACCTTCATGCCCAAGCCTGCCTGCCTTTTCGGGTGCGCCAACACCGCGATGCCCCCACCGGTCTGACCGTAGTACGCCGTGCCCCGGCCTTTGTAAAACGGCGCACGCACCTGAATGCCGTGCGTGGTCTGGCCGCACCACAGATAAAAAACGGGGAAGGCCCCCTGCGTGCCAAACGCCTCCAAGGTCTGCGTGACGGTCAGACACCCGTAAAAATTCCGAGCCCGCAACAGCACGCGCGCCTGCGAATGCCGTGCCGTTGCCGAAGATAATGCCAGCCAAGCCGCGCCGCAGCACACCACGCAGACCCATACGTTTCGCCGCGACCGCTCGATCCAAGCCGGCTTGGGCATGCGCCACGCCACCAGCAACGCGCAAACGAAAAGGGCCAGCGGATACTCCAGCACGCGGTTGAAGACCATGGGCGCGATGATCGAAGACAAAAAGCCGCCCGCCGCGCCGCCCGCCGCAATCGCCAGATAATACCGCGTCAGCTGCACGACTGCCGGCCTCTTTGCATACAGCCAACCGTGCAGCAACACGCCCACGCAGAAGATCAGAGCCACCGCCGCGGCTGCGTTCGGATAGAAGCTTCCCGTGCCCCACATGCCGTTCGCCACCGCCGCACCGATCAAAGCCAGCAGCGAGAGCACGCCCCACAGGACACGGCGTTCATCGCCGAAACGCGAGAACCCCACGACATAGCTCAGCAGAAACATCGACAGCATCACCACCCACACCAGCGGCATCGGGGTCACGTCGGCGAAGAGGTGCGCGATCACCGCGTTGAGCAGAAACGCACTCACCGCGGGCAGCAGGACCCAGGCGGGAGAAGTTGTCTGTTTTTGAGTACGCGTTTTCGGTTGCTGAAGCGCGTCGTCAGTCGCTGCCGCCTGACACCTGATGCCCACCCGCGCGAGGAGCATCGCATAGAGTCCCAGCGCAGCCGCGAAGCCATACCACTGCGCGGTCAGCGGAACGAACGGTTCCAGCACAAACGGATAAACCAACAACCCCAACAGCGAGCCCAGATTCGATACCGCGTACAGCCGGTAGACGTCCCCTGATCGACGAGCGGCTTCCTGTTCCTTGTTACACGTTAGGGGAGCAGGCTCGGAACCTGTAGCCTGTAACCCTGAACCTGAAACCTTCCCGCTCGCCGCTAGCCACGCCTGCACCAGCGTGCTTCCCGCCGCGAGCATCACGTAGGGCAGTCCCACAAACACCAGCACGCAAAAAAGCACCTCTAGCGACGGCACGGCGAATCCGCCGAACAGGCCTTTCAGCCGCCACCGCACCACCGCCACCGCAAAGGCCCACACAACCGCTGCCCCCAACAAGGTCAGGTGCGCCCTGTGTTGCGTCCTCACGCGCTTGCCGGCCAACAGATGCGCGTACGCATAACCCGCAAGCAACAGAACTTGATAAGCCGCTAGACACACGCTCCAGACCGCTGCGCTGCCGCCGAAAACGGGCAAGAGCGTGCGCCCCAGCATGGGCTGGATCATAAACAGCAGAAACGAGCCGATAAACACGGCTGCCGCGGGCCGCAGGCCGGACTGGAAGGTTATACGCATATCTTTGTGTTCACCCCTTGTCCTCTTCCCCGTGACGGCGCTCAACGAGCGACTAAACTCCCCCTCACGTCACGACGAGTTAGCTTCACGCGACCTAATCCATGCTCCCAAAATGTAAATTTTTATCCATCCACGCTTCGGCCTCGTTCAAGAGCAAGCGGTTCTTTTCAACCAGCGCGGGCTTATTCTTGAAACTCGCTTCCAGCGCGGCAATCAGGTGTTCGTTTTTTAAACCCGTTACGCCGAGCTTCGCCAGCGCCGCCAACATCATGGTGTTGGCTGCCTTGGGCACGCCCATCTTGATCGCGAGGTCGATCGCTGGCATAGAAACCACGCGCACACCGATCGGGGCCTTGATCGTCAGCGGCACCGTCGCATCCACAATCGCCGTGCCGCCCGGCTTCACGTCTTTCAAGTACCGTTCGTACGAGGGCTGGTTCATGCAGATCAGCACATCGGGATGATCCACCGCCGGCGAACCGACCGGCTTGCCCGAAATCACCACCGAGCATGCCGCCTCACCCCCGCGCTGCTCGGGCCCGTAGGAGGGAAACCAGGTGGCGAAGCGCTTCTCAAGGCGAGCGGCCTCGGCGATGCAGATCCCTAGGCTCAGGATTCCCTGCCCCCCGAATCCGGTGAACTTCAAGCGCAGCTCGCCCACCTTCTCGTCAACCTCTGCCACAGGTGCCTGATGCTGCCCGGAATGCTTGAAGAATTCCTCCACGGAGGGCGCGGCCGCAACCGGGGCACGCGCAGTCGCCGTAGCGCTTCCGTCACGCACGCACCCCAACGGGAACTCCTTCTCCATCTCTTCCATACAGAAGAGTGCCGCCTTGAGCGAATCGATACCCAGGTTGGTCGGACAGGGCGAGATGAACTCCACAAATGCATAGCCCTTGCCGTCACGCTGAATTTCTAAAGCCTTGCGCACCGCCCGCTTGGCTTGCATGATGCGCTTGGTGTCGGCCACCGAGACGCGCTCGATGAAAACCGGTGCCTTGAGCTGGTTCAGCACCTCGCAGACGTGCAGCGGATAACCGGCCGTTTGCGGATCGCGTCCGAGCGGTGAGGTCGCGGTCTTCATACCATCCAACGAAGTCGGTGCCATCTGACCGCCGGTCATGCCATAGATCGCGTTGTTGACAAAAAACACCGCCATGTGTTCGCCGCGGCTCGCCGCCTGAAACGTGTTGTTAAAGCCAATCGCCCCAAGGTCACCGTCGCCTTGGTATACAGTCACTACCGCATCGCGCCGCACGCGGTTGATCGCGGTGCCCACCGCTGGCGCACGCCCGTGGGCAGCGCCCACGTTGCCGCAGTCCCAGTAGTAGTAGCCGAACACGCCGCAGCCAACCGGGTTGACCATGATCATGCGGTCCTGAAGCCCCAGTTCGTCCATCGCCTCGGCAATCAGCTTATGAATGATGCCGTGTCCGCACCCCGCGCAATAATGGGTCGCCCGCGTCTCCCTGCCGCTGCGGATAAACGACTCGTACATTCCCACTGTTTTTTTCTGTGTCATGTCAAAAACCTTTTCGCAAGGAAGCGCGTCTCATCTTGATCGCCAAACGCCCGGACGCCTACGTCCTCAGTGCTCCGCGTGCGGCCTCGACCACTTCGTCAACGGTCACCACCATTCCGCCCATGCGGCTGCAGAGGCTCACGGGCTGGTACCTTCTGCCCTCTTTCGCGATATGAAGCAACACGTCGTCGCGAAACTGCCCCGAGCTCAGCTCCACGACCATCGCCCGCCGGCCCTGGATCGTCTGACACAGCGCCGCCGCGGGAAATGGGCTCAGCGACAAAGGCCGGAACACGCCGACCTTGAAACCCTGTGCACGCAGCACCTCGGCAGCGGTCCTCGCGATCCGACTAGAAATGCCATACGCGATCAAGACCAACTCCGCATCGTCGCAAAGATACGCCTCGTGCTGCGCCTCGACCTGCATCGCCGCATACTTCGCCTGAAGTCTCTGATTGTGCGCCTCCTGTTCCGACGCGTTGAGGTAAATCGAGACAATCAAATTTTTTCGTGTCTCGGGCGACCCCTGCAGCGCCCACGCGGTCGTGTCGGGCTTCGGCATCTCGCACACCGGCAGAACCAGCGTTTCCATCATTTGCCCCAGCAACCCGTCGGCCAGCACGATCGCCGGCGTACGGTATTTGAAAGACAATTCAAACGCCCGCAGGGTCAGGTCACACATCTCCTGCACGCTGGCCGGTGCCAGCACCACACACCGGTAGTTGCCGTGGCCACCGCCTTTGACCGACTGATTGTAATCTCCCTGCTCAGGATACACGTTGCCGAGCCCCGGGCCCGCACGCATGATGTTGACGATCACGCCCGGCAGATTAGCGCCCGCCATGTACGACAACCCCTCTTGCATCAGGCTCATGCCGGGCCCCGAAGTCGCCGTCAGCGCCAGCCGCCCCGCCGCAGCCGCGCCGTATACCATATTGATCGACGCAGTTTCGCACTCGGCCTGCAGAAACTCGCGCCCCACCGACGGGAACCAATTCGCGGCGGCATGCGCAATCTCGCTGGCCGGCGTGATCGGATATCCGAAATAGACATCGCACCCCGCATACAGCGC
>JBBRJN010000264.1:0-5087 GCA_038219365.1 Kiritimatiellia bacterium
GCCCTTCGGCCCGTTCATCAGCGAGTTTTCGATCCTCAACGGCGCGTTCGATGCCGGGCGCTTCGCCATCGGCGGGCTCTTCCTCTTCCTGCTGCTGGTGGTCTTTATCGGCATGGGCGCGACCGTGCTCAAGGTCGTGCAGGGCCGCGCGTCGTTCGAAGCGCGCAGCACGCCTTACCACGACGGATTTCTGACCGGCGCGCCGATTTTGGGCCTGATGCTGCTCGTCCTGCTGGTGGGCCTTTACATCCCCGCCCCGTTAAACACGCTGATTAACGACGCGGTGCTTTTCCTGGAGGGCCAGCCATGAACGACACCCGCCCCGAATTCGCGATGCTGGCCAACGGCCAAGCCGTTCCCCGCGCCACCCTCCCCGTGTTCGCCTTTGAAGCCTTTAAACAGGCCATCCTCGACGGCGTGGCGGCACGCCAGCGCGTGAGTGCGCTCTTCGGCTCACCCTCGCCGCTCCCCGGCGCGACGCGCCTCTACGTCGTACTCGCCGACGACGAGCAGAACATGCTCTTTGCGGGCGCGACGGATATCGAAGGGTCCGAGTTTCCCTCACTCACGCCGCGCTGCCCGCAGGTCCATCTCTTTGAGCGCGAGATCGCCGAGCAGTTCGGCCTGCGGCCAGTCGGCCACCCGTGGTTCAAGCCGGTGCGCTACTGCCATTCCTGGACCGGACGCGACGCCTGGGGCCGCCCCGCGGACCAGCCGATCCTCCCGGCGGTTGGCGACTTCTACCGCGTCGATGGCGACCAAGTCCATGAAGTCGCGGTCGGCCCGATCCACGCAGGCGTCATCGAGCCCGGCCACTTCCGTTTCCAATGCCATGGTGAACAGGTATTTCATCTGGAGATCGCGCTAGGCTATCAGCACCGCGGCGTGGAAGAGGCCCTGATCGGCGGCCCCACCGCGCGGACCATCCACTATGCCGAAACGCTTTCGGGCGACTCGACCGTCGCGCACACCACCACCTACTGTCAGGTGGTCGAGGCGCTCGCGAGTTGTCAGGAGACCGCCCGTGCCCAGACCCTGCGCGGCATCGCGTTGGAGCTAGAGCGCCTGGCCAACCACATCGGAGACCTCGGCGCACTGGCGGGCGATGTCGGCTTCCTGCCCACTGCCAGCTACTGCGGCCGCATCCGCGGCGATTTCCTGAACATGACCGCCCTGCTCTGCGGCAGCCGTTTCGGACGCGGCCTGATCCGCCCGGGCGGCGTCGGCTTCGACATGGATGCCGAGCGCGTCGCCGAATTGAACCGCCGCCTCGACGCGGGCGAAAAGGATACCACCGTCGCCGTGAACCTGCTCTGGAATACCCAGTCGGTCATGGCGCGCTTTGAGGACGCCGGCCCCCTGCCCCGCAACGTCGCCGCCGAGTTGGGCATCGTTGGCCCAGCGGCCCGCGCCTCGGGCATCGAACGCGACGTGCGGCGCGATCAGCCTGCGGGCATCTACTGCTTCGCGCACATCCCGGTCTCCTCCTGTGAAACCGGCGATGTCGCCGCGCGCGCCTACCTGCGCTGGCTCGAGATTCAGCACTCCATCGACTTCATCCGCGACCAGCTCAAGGCCCTGCCTTCAGGCGCGGCTCGCGTGCCGGTCCAAGCGCTGGCACCGAACAGCCTGGTCGTCGCTCTCAATGAAGGTTGGCGCGGCGAGGTCTGCCATGTGGCGCTCACCGATGCGCAGGGACGCTTCTCACGGTATAAAGTTGTGGACCCGTCATTCCACAACTGGCCGGGCCTCGCCTACGCGTTGCGCAACCAAGAGATCTCGGACTTCCCGATCTGCAACAAGAGCTTCAACCTCTCCTACTGCGGACACGATTTATGATTAAAGTGATACTCGCCCGACTGCAACAGAAGCACCGCACGATGACCTATCCCGACGGGCCGCCGCCGCCGTTGCCGGACCGTTTCCGCGGGCGTCCGGTGATCGACCCCGCGAAGTGTCCTGACGGCTGCCGCGCCTGTGTGGACGCGTGCCCGACCGGTGCGCTCGACGCCAATGACCGTTCCCACATTGACTTGGGCAAGTGCCTCTTCTGTACCGAGTGCGCGAACGCCTGCCCCCAACAGGCCATCACGTATTCGAAGAACTACCAGCTCGCGGCCCGCAACCGCAAGGAGCTGATCGTCCTGCGTGAGCGCCAAGCCGTAGAGGTCGTCGGTGCCGCGCTCGACGCCAAGCTCAAAAAACTTTTGGGACGCTCACTGAAGCTCCGCCAGGTCAGCGCGGGAGGCTGCAACGCCTGCGAAGCCGACACCAACGTGCTGGGCACGGTCGGCTGGGACCTAGGGCGTTTCGGCATCCAGTTCGTGGCCTCGCCGCGCCACGCCGACGGGCTCCTAGTCACAGGCCCGGTGTCACAAAACATGGAGCTCGCGCTAAAAAAGGCCTACGATGCCGTTTCCGATCCGCGCATTGTCATCGCAGTCGGTGCCTGCGCGGTCTCCGGCGGCCCCTACATTGACCACACGCAAGTCAACAACGGAGCCGTCTCGATTGTGCCGGTGGACCTCTACATCCCCGGCTGTCCGCCGCATCCGCTCACGATCCTCGACGGTCTGCTCCGCCTCATCGGCCGCATCGAGGACGGCTCCCGCACGGTGTGATCGCACCGTCAAAAATGCTTAGGCGACATCGCGTGCGGCAGGGTATCCGCTTTAAAATTCCACACTTCATGAAGTGTGGAATTTATTTCTTGGCCGTACTCAACGCGCTTTCCCGCCGGTGTGCGGAAAGGATAGTCAGTAGAGGCTCTTGCAAAACCCCATGTGGCACGGGTATCTTGCCCGTGATTCATGGGCGAGACGCCCTCACCACTCCCGGTCGGGCATTGGGTAAGCTGTGAGGCGTATGCGCCTATTTCGGCGGGAAGAGTTCGAATTCCCAAATCGAAGGGGCGAATGTGGCATCGAGAATGTTTAGACGCACGTACCGCGCTTTCACGGGCTTGAACTCGGCGCTAAAGGCCGTTCCCGCCCTGCCGCCAGCGTAAGCGACCTGCCATGGCTGAACGGGCGCGTTCCGGTATTCGACCTGGAATTTCGCGATGCGCGGCTGCAACTCGGAGATCGCGACGCGGCCAAACATCTCCTCGCGCAACAAATCGACCGTCAGCCAGCAGGCGCGCGTCTCATCCGCTGTCGCCCAGCGGGTGTTGGGGTCGCCATCGACCGCCTTGTCGCCTCCGTACTGGGTGTTGTTGCCGTGAACATTCGACGCCTCGGCGGGTTTGCCCGGCGTCAGCGCGAGCGTCGAGGCCGCGCCCCACGGGCCGATCGGCGTCGCCTGCAGCAGCGACCAGCTCACCAGCGGCTCACCCTCGCAGGCGTCAATCACGAGGCGCGCTGCGTCGCCAGTGACCTCCGCGATGCGCAAAAGGTTGCGCTGGCCGATGACCGAACCGCGCGCGACGTTCTGCCACTCGCCGCCGACGCGGACCTCGATATGGTAGCGCTTCACGCGCTCGCCTTTTGTAAGGTCTTCCTGTAGGTTCACCAACGTCACCGCTTTCGGCCCGCCGAACTCCAGCGCGTAAGGCGACGTGCCTGCCGTCGTCCCCTGTGCGACCGCGTTTGCGTACAGACCGCGGATCGTCGCGCCGAATTCCCGCAGGCGCCTCACATCAGGTTCCGCAAACCGGCCGCGCCGGTCCGGCGGCACATTAAGCAGAAGCACGGAATTGCGGCCAACGGACTTGAAATAGATGTCCATCAGGTGATCCAGGCTTTTGACTTTTTCGTCCTCTGCAGCGTGGTAGAACCAACCGGGGCGGATCGAAACATCGCATTCCGCCGGATACCACACAGGCTTGCCGTCGCGCGTGCGTACACTCGACTCGCCCTCGCGGGCGAAACCGGATTCGTTGCCGACCCAGCGGATGTCAGGCCCCGAGATGGCGATCAGCGCCTGGGGCTGGAGCTTCCGGATCGTCGCGAAGAAGCGGTCCCAGTCGTAGACCTGCTTCTTGCCGTTCGGCCCCTCGCCGCAGGCGCCGTCGAACCAGACCTCGTCGATGTGGCCGTAGTTCGACAGCAGTTCCGTCAGTTGCCGGCAGAAATAATCGTTGTAGGCGTCCGTGCCGTAGGTCTTCTCGTGCCGGTCCCACGGCGAAAGGTAAAGGCCAACCTTCAGGTCTTCCGCGCGGCAGGCGTCGACGAATTCGCGCACGACGTCGCCTTTGCCGTCCTTCCAAGGCGCGTTCTTCACGCTGTGCTCCGTCTGCGCCGAAGGCCAGAGACAGAAGCCGTCGTGGTGCTTGGCGGTGAGGATCATCAGCTTGAAGCCGCCGGCCTTTGCGGCGCCCGCCCACTGGCGGCAGTCGAGGTCGGAGGGGGCGAAGATCCGTTCGCTTTCCTTGCCCTCGCCCCACTCGCGGTCGGTGAAGGTGTTCACGCCGAAATGGCAAAACATCGTCAGTTCCATCTTCTGCCACGCGAGCTGTTCGGTCGTGGGCAGCGGTCCGGCGAACGCGCCGGAGGCAAACAGGAGCAAAGGAAGGATGCGTTTCATGAGGTTTGGCCTTGTTGGATGTAGCCTAAAAAAAGGAACCCGTTCAGTGTACTAAGGAAGTGTACCAAGGGACAAGTTTTTGAGGCGTCATGCCTTAAAAACAAACAACGAAACAGCTAATTGACACTTGATTCCAGACATGCAATCTGGCTACCATGGGAAACAAAAGTGATTTGCGAAAAGGAAGCGTGCCATGCAGTACAGGATCATGCCGAAAAATGGCGATGCGTTGTCAGTTCTGGGCTTCGGGTGCATGCGGCTGCCCATGCAGGATAACCAGATCGATGAGGCGCGGGCCATCCGCCAGATTCGTGGGGCGATCGACCAGGGCGTCAACTACCTGGACACAGCGTGGCCCTACCACGCGGGCGAAAGCGAAGTGCTGCTTGGTAAAGCGCTGCGCGACGGATATCGAGACCGGGTCAAGCTGGCGACCAAGTTGCCGTCGTGGATGATTAAGAACCGTGCGGACATGGACCGCTTCTTGGCGGCGCAGTTGAAAAAACTGGAGACCGACCACATCGACTACTACCTGCTCCATTCACTCGACGGAGCGGCGTGGG
>JBBRJN010000265.1:0-5081 GCA_038219365.1 Kiritimatiellia bacterium
GCCACTTCACCGGCACATACTCCGCGCTGTAAGGGCGCGCGGGCACAGGCCCCTGCCACACATCCCAGTCGAGCGTCGCGGGCGCAGGTCCCGTCTCAATGGGAAACACCTTGGGAGGGATAAACCACGGCGGATTCGGGCGGTCTGTCCACGTGATCACCTCGTGGACCTCGCCGAGCACGTCCGCATCGATCCACTCCTTGATGCGCCGCATGCCGGGGAAGGTGTGCCCCTGGTTGCCCATCTGCGTGATGACATTGTAGTGCTTGGCCGCCTTGGCGAGGGTGCGCACCTGCCAGATGTTGTGCGCCAGCGGCTTTTGCACGAACACGTGCTTGCCGCGCTCCATGGCAGCCATGGCCGCGGCGAAGTGCGTGTGGTCGGGCGTCGATATCGAGACCGCGTCGATCTCCTTGCCGAGCGTGTCGAGCATCACCCGGAAATCCTTGAAGCGCGGCACGTCTGGATACTTCTTGAACGTGCCCGCCGCCCGCTGCTCATCGACGTCGCACAGTGCGACCATGTGCTCTTTGGCGGCCTGGTCGGTCGCATAGCCGCCCATGCCGCTCACGCCCACCACCGCCACGTTCAACTTCTTGCTGCCCGCCGTCTCGGGATTCCCGATCACGAACCTCGGCAGCACGAACGCGCCCGCCGCCACACCCGCCGAACCCAAAAACCCGCGCCGATTGATCTTCGCCATACACTTCCTTTCTTTCGTCCGTCCCGATTTATTACGAACCCGGCTGGTCGAGATACCCCTCGCGGATCATCCAGAACTTACCGGTGGACGGGTCGAGGTCGTAAACGTTGAAGTTGGTGCGCAGGTCGAACCCTTCAAAGTGCGACGCTAGGTTGATCGACGCCGACCCCTCTTTCGGGCAACTGATGATCCGATGAAAAACATGGCGCGGCCAGGTGAGTATCACCGCACCCGCGTGCCCTCTGCCGTCTTCCCGGCTGACCTTATCCGGCGTCACCGTAAACTTTTCAATCTTGCCGTGCTCCGGCGTGTAAAGCTCCACATAGCGCGTGCCGTGGAGCACCATCAGATTGTCCTCCTGATGCGCGTGCATATACCACGGATGCTCGACCGCGCCCACACTCCCGGGCGAGAGCGCGCCAGGCGCATGAATCACCCGGTCGATCGAGGCGATCGGGCTGACCTCGCTCATGTCCAGCGCGTCGAAACACACGTTCTTGGTACGCCGCAAAACATGGAGCTCGATAACGCTGTAAAGCCCGTCCACTTTCTCGATCACCATAACTCCCTCCTTGTGCCTCACTTCGCTTTCTTTACGAACCATTGAGAGGCGAGCGGATCTTGCTTAAAGAAGGTCATCAATTGCTCGGCGACCTTGCGGCGGCCGCTCTCGCTGGGATGCGTGCCGTCGCCTCCGAGGTCCGTACGCTCCCACACCAGTCCATCGCTCCTGCGCGGCGTGGTGCCGTCCGCCCAGAAGTATGGGCCCCACAGCAAAAGCGGGGCTTTGGCCAAGACCACCCCGTTATACGAGAGATCGGCATCTCCCTTGGCCTGGCCCAGAATCAGCCCGCGCACCGCGAATGCGCTTTCGTACGCATACGGTTCAGGATTGAGCTCTGTCGTGGCATAGCCGGCGTAGATGCGGCTGCCCAAGTAGGCGATGCGCAGGTTGGGGAAGCGAACCTTGGCGTTACGCAGCAAGGCCCGTGTGTCCTGTTCGAGCTTGCCGACATGCTCGGCGAGCTCGCCGTGAGGGCTCTTGTTGGCCAGCTTGACCCAGATGACCTGCACCTGCTTGGGACCAACGCCCGCCTGCGACAGACGCCGCTCCGCCTCGGCCCACGGTTTTGCCTTGGGATCGGCCCACTCCGCTATGGCCTGCCCACCCTGCGCGCAATCCACAATCGCGACGGCGGGGGACTTCTGCGGATCGGCATCGGCGAGTTGCTTGAAAAGCGAATATTCCATCGTCGCGTTCGACATGCTGATCGAAACCAGCCCGATCTTTCCCTGCTGTGAGGGCTTGCCCTCGGCGTCGAGCGGAATGATCTTAGCCGACAGGCGCGCTGCGGCGGCGGCATGCGCGGGCGGCGGCACATTCTTACCCGCTCCGTAGAGTCCGCCGTCCTGACCTTTGTAACGGTCTTCCGCCGTCATCTCGGTGAGCGGCTTCGGTCCAGCCGCGGGCTTCACGGTGGCGGTGGCGGCCGGCTGCTCTTTTTTATGCGTGACCAGCTGGAGTCGCGCGAGGATAGGAACAAGATCGCTGGGGGTGACCGTAACGGAAACAGCGACGCCGTTTGTAAGGCACTTGGCTTCGAGGCCGCCCGCGAGCGGTTTGCCGTCCTCGCCCAAGACCCTTACGTTGTTGGCGGCTTTAAGCGTGCGGTCGCGACCGTCAGCAAACATTTTCACCACGCGCGTCTTCGGGTCAACACTCTGAAGCACGCCCTTTGACTCGAAGGCTGTCAAAGCGTCCACTCTCAATAACACAGCGGCCGTGACGGCCAAGAAGACACGGCCGCGATAGCACCCTTCAGCACCCTTCCAGCCTCTGAGCCTCAGTCGGTTCATGGTTCCTCCTTATGCCGTAGTCGATCAAACAGCTTACGGTCAAATAATAGTCCTCTTCCGCCGCGTGATTCAAGAGGATTGTTTCCCTATTCCGGAACCTATCATTTCACTGCGCACGCCTCGACGAACTCGACGTCATCGATCACCATGGACGGCAGGTACGCTGGCGCGTTGAAAGCCCCGACAGGATACGTCACCG
Organism: Kiritimatiellia bacterium; assembly: GCA_038219365.1. GTDB lineage: Bacteria > Verrucomicrobiota > Kiritimatiellia > RFP12 > UBA1067 > JAHFSX01. Next base: position 2,760 of record JBBRJN010000265.1, read on the forward strand.
GCCGCGTCTGAGGAGATCACCCCAAGGTCTCCGCGCAGGCGACTGCTTTCGCCCGGAAGCAAGCCGAGTGCGGCGAAAGGCACAGACGCTTCAATGGTGTAAGGCTAAGCAGGTTGCGCGGTTCAGGCTTGTGCCTCATGGCCACTTGCCATTAAACCTGTTTGTTTACCGTACTCGGATGCTCTTGATGCTGTCGATGATGCCAAACGTCTGCAGCAACCATATAACGAGCACGGCCACAACGACAACATTTAGGATCGTCTTTACGGGGCTTGCCATCGGGATGAATCTGTTGATCGCCCACAGGCCGACACCGGTTACGACCACTACAGCGATGATATTGACTAAAGGCATAGGGACTCCTTAATTCCTTGTTGTGTCTTGTACTTCAAACGAAGCCAGATTACCACATGGGATGATTCAGAGCCATAGGGTAAAACCCTACCATGCAGTTATAGATCAACCTTAAATTATATGGTGGGCGCGGAGGGGGTCGAACCCTCACGCCTTGCGGCATAGGAACCTAAATCCTACGTGTATGCCAATTTCACCACGCGCCCTGAACTTTTATAACTCTTAGATAATCAAGCTTTTCTGCCTTTTGATAAGACACAGTTTAGCACACCCTTTAGGCGGAAATCAACAGTTTGTATACCCTTTTACTATTGTTTTTTTTATAAGTAATTCAATGGCCGTGCATTATGACTCTTAAATCAGTTAGGAATTGAACACGCAACGACCCGCGAAAACAAGGCGATTTATAGAGTTTGGGCCCTTCACTGGCCTGGGCTTGACGCAGGAAACCTCGTGACTTCAGTGTGAGGACACGAAAGCGGCTCCTTGCCGGAGCGCATAAGATGTTTGCTCTCAAGATGTTGAAACTCCTAACTCCTAACTCCTAAATCCTAAATCGGGTGCGGATTCAACAAAGTTGAATCGCACCCGTTGCATTTCCACTTGCGCCAGAGGTCAAATATACTATATAAAGTCTGGTTTTCATTTCGCTCGGGTTCGGCTGTGAAGAGGCCCGGCATAAAGAAGCAGCATGGCCCTGCGCGGTTTGTCGACTGCGGCCTAGGATTAAGGAAAGAACGAATGACGATGAAGGACTTTTCCCAGACCATGAAGATGTTGCCCGGCGACGAGATCCGCCAAATCATGTGGCGCTATGCCGACCGCTTCGACATGCAGATGGCCGTGATGGGTTCCCGTTCGGTCGCCCGCGGCTTGGTCGCCCGCCTCGTCGCTGATGGCGAACGCAATACCCACGAGTGGACCGAAGCTAAAAACCGCATGTATCAGGCGTTTGACGATTCCGGCATCACTGCGGCAGGTCTGGACATGGAGTTTGGCGGTATCATCGAGGGCCCCCGCAACCTAGCCTTGGCCCTCGTCGCATTCGAACTCGCCTGGGTCGACGGCGGAGCCACCACCACCAGCCTGATCAACAATCTTGCCTTGGGTCCGATCGTCGAGAAGGGGACCCCTGAGCAGCGCGAGAAGTACATGCGCGCCTGCTGCCCGGTCCAGCCCGGCGAGGACCGCAAGGTGTGGCGCGGCGCCTTCGCGCTCACCGAGCCTCTGCCGTACGTCGGCGTCGACACGGGCGTGCTGAGCGGACGGCTCTCCGTGGCCGAGTGGGAGGAGGGCAAGGAGCCCATGCTCCAAGTCGAGAAGCGCGGCCGTTTCCTGACCAACATGGTCGTCGCCAACTTTGTCACGGCCGCCGTGGGTACCGCTGACCCGCGCATCAAGTCTTCCTGCATGGTCATCCTCGAGGACACCGACGAGGGCATCTTCGACCGCGGCGCGCCGACGCTCAAGATGGTGCACCAGCTCTCCAACACGCAAGACCCGATCTTTAACCTCAAGGTCCCGGCCAGCCGCATCGTGGGCGGCTATACGGTCAAGGACGGCGTCATCATCCCCAACCTGACGCACAGCGAGATCATCGAGGCGGTTTTCGCCCGTACGCGCGTGACGGTCGGCCTGATGACCGCCGCAAAGCTTTTGTCCGCTGTCGAGCCGATTATCCGCTACCAGCGCGGCCGCTTCCGCGGCGCGACGGGCATCGAAGCCGGTTCGCCCCGCTACGACCTCGGGCTGCAGATGAAGGAGGACGCCCTGCAGCGTCTGGCAGACCTTTGGGCCACGGGCGAGGCGGCCGCGTCGCTGGGCTTCGAGACCACGCGCCTCTTTGACGCTTTCACCCCGGTCGAGCGGAGTGTGCAGCACGGGTTCGCCGAACAGGGTATCACGGGCCGCGCCCTCATGAAGGCGCTGCGCAAGCCGCAGTCCGACGCCGTGGAATTGCTCGGCCTC
>JBBRJN010000266.1:0-5071 GCA_038219365.1 Kiritimatiellia bacterium
CACCCGGCAAACACCTCGTCATCGGCCAAGGCTCCGCAGCCGCCGTCACCACCACCCTCGAAGGGCAAGCCACACTCGGCGTCGGGGGCGACCTGCTCATCGGAAACGACACCGCCGACACCGCAGTGTTGCGCATGACCGGCGGCTCGCTCGGCATCACCAACAACCTCGTCATCGGTGCCGGCGCGACCGGTCACGGCACCCTCGCCCTCAACGGAGGCAGCCTTCTCTGCCGCCGTGCAATCCTCGTGGCCGAAGGCGCTTCAGCCTCAGGCACTTTTGACCAGACCGGCGGCGGCGCGGAAACCGTCGACGGACTCGTAGCCTTTGCGGGCGGCTCCTGCTCGCTTTCCGGAACCGCCCGACTCAAGACCCCCTCGCTCGGCGGCATGGGCGCACAAACCGGTTTCACCGCCGATGGCGGCACGCTGCAAGCCACACGGGCAGCCCTCGATGTCCTTTTCGGCTTTGAGACCGCACAGCTTTTGGCAGGTGGTCTGACCGTCGAGACCGAGCACGACATCTGGTTCTCGCAAACGCTTACCGGCCCCGGCGGCCTCACCAAAACAGGCGTCGCGACGCTCGACCTGCGCGGCGAGAACCTGAGCCTCGGCGCACTTTCCATCCAAAGCGGAACCCTCGTTCTCTCGGGCACAGATGCCCATGTTGGCCCGGCCGCAGTCGCCTCCAACGCACACCTCGCTCTGCTCACCCCGAACGTCACCGTTGCGGCCATCACTCTGGCCGATCAGGCCTCGCTGACTCTCCCCGTCGATTTTGACGGAACCATCCCCGCCTCCATCGGCCCGATCACGCCCGCAGGCGCGTTCACCCTCCACCTCGTCTTCTTCTGCGATGCCAGCCACACCACCCAAGACATCCTCCTTCCCTTCGCCACCACCAACGGGCTAAACATCTCCTCCTCTCAAGCGGAAGCCGTGTTTGAAAGCGGTCAGGTGCGCTACCGTCTCAAGCCCCTGCCGCTGGCCACGTCCCCTGCCTTCCATATCAGCCAAGAGGCCCTCGCTCTGCTACCCCCCGGCCCGATCGACTCACTCACCGCTGACGGACAAACCTTCATCGCCTCAACGACCAACCGCCCGTCACTCGTCACCGGACTGACCAACCCGCTCGGCGAACCCTTCTGTGCGCTGGCCTTCGACGGCGATGACGCACTGACCAACACCGCGCCAGTCGCCGCCTCCTTCAGCGGCGCTGTGGCATCGTTTACCGTCACCGTCTGGCTTAATGCCCAGAGCGGCACCGTACTCGCTTGGGGCCGCGATGCCGCTGCGAACAGCCAAGCACAGGTAGCCGTTGCCGACAGCGCACTCAGTTTCGGTTCCACATTGACCGACTACCAGGTCGGCTGGGGAGCTTTGGGACGCCCGCGGACAAACTGCTGGCACTTTATCGCGATCACCTATGACCAGACCACTCGCCCTTATGGTCAGCGCACAACCCTCTTCGTGGATGGGCAGCGGCTTGCCTCCGAAGAAAATGACCCGGCTGCATTCGTCGACTTGTTAAGTGACGGCTTTACCTTCGGCGGACTTGTGAACAGTGACGGTTTGTTATCCGCGTTATTGAAAGGTTGGGTAGCCGACCTTGCGGTCTACACGGAAACGCTCACGCAGGACGATGTGCTCGCGCGGCTCAACGCCGAAAAACAGCGGTATTGGGGCAACGATCAGATCAGTTACTACACCGCCGTCTATGAGCAGCCTGGCATCGGCGCGTGGGCCGACCCCGCACGCTGGAGCGCAGGCCACGTTCCGGATCGCCAGCCGGCCCTTGTGCGCGGCTCGAACGTGACCGCCACGCTGACAGGGATCGTGGCACCGGTCAAGAGTCTGCTTGTGGAGGATCAAGCGTGTCTGGATGTCGATGGCGGCAGTCTACAGGTTACCGGCCCCGCCGACACCGAGTCCGCTTTCAGCATCGGCTACCGCACCCCCGCCTCCGCGTTCTTCCGCAACGGCGCGACGCTCGTATCGACCAACGCGCCGGTGGTTTTCGGCAGCGGTTCAGCGGCACAAAACGTTGCGGTTCGGTTCGACCAAGCCACACTGACGGCAGGCCGCGGAGTGTGGCTCGCGCACGACGGGGCCTCAGCCTCTGTCGAACTGAACGACACGGTCTGGAACGTGCTCGGTGGTGACTGGCGTATCGGCACTGAAGGTCACGCGGCCGTCAACGCCACACGCTCCGCATTCACCGTGGCAGGTGCTGTCCGGATCGGCCCCACGAACGAATCCTCATGCAGCGTAGTCCTCGACCGATGCGCCTTGGCCGTGGCTCAGGCGTTCAAACAGCAGACATCGCAGGTGACCTTCACAAATACGTCGGTGACGGTCACGGACGGCGTGTTCGTTGGTTATGACGAGAGCGACGTCGTGACCCCCGACGTTGCGGCGGAACTGACCTGCACCGGCCCCGAAACGGTCGTGACCTGCACCGGCGGGCTCGTGATCGGTCACCGCCGCTCCTCAGGCCGGTTGATTATCGAGAACGGTGCCACCGTGGTCGCAAATCCCGCGGGTACGGGTCTACAGACGCAACTCGGCGGCAGCGACGGGCTACCCGGACACGCCCACCTCGACATCCTCTCCGGCGGGGTCTTGGACGTTCGTCAAGGCAGCTTTTTCGCCCTGCACACACAGGCGTCTGACACCTCGATCTGCCTCGGCGAGGGCGGGCGGCTCCTGTCCGGCGCGATCCAAGACGCGTCCGAGATCACCGCCTTTGACGGCACCTTCCTTTTCGCTGGCGGAACACTGGTCGCACGCGAAGATCTGTCCGACTGGTATGCGTCTTCTTTGCCGCTCGTCGCGAAGGCCCAAGCGCTAGCCCGTTTCGACACGGCAGGGTTCGCCGCTACCTTGACACACCCCCTGACCGGGGAAGGCGGCCTCTGCAAACTCGGAGGCGGCACCCTGTTTCTCGCGGATGGAGTTCCCGCGTATCTAGGCCCGACTGTGGTCTCCAACGGCGTGCTGACCCTACCCGCCGTGACCGTCCTCAGCAATAACGTAACCGTCGCCACAGAAGGTATATTGACGCTTGGATCTGGCTCAACCCTCGGCTCACTCAGCCTCATGGGCACGCTACGCGGCGATGGACTGATCCTGCTGGATGCGGTCGGTTCCGCCGTGGACCAGATCCATATCGGCGGCACGACGGACAGTCTGCCGCATTTCCGCTTCGTCAGCCACGCGCCGCTGGATGAGACAGCGGCCTTCACCTTCCTATTCGTCCCGCCCTCCTACGCAGGCCCGGTGCCCGTTGTTGATTTTCCGAACCCCGGGTGGCTCGTGAAGCGGAGCGCCGAAGGTTTTTATGCCGTCCTTAACAACGGCACCGCCCTCTTGCTCAAATAACCTCTGGAAAGGATGTCGGTAATGGGACCCCCTATTCATAAAACCGTTCTCAGATGGGGGCGCTCTGACCCGCTGTACGCGCGCAACCGCGTTTGCAAAACGCTCCTTGAGGGGTTAGGCTGGAATGTAATCGACTTCAGCCCGCACGTCTGTTGTTTGGGCGATGTCGAAGCACGCCTTCGCGGTGTGCAGACGCCCGACCTGCTGTGGATCCCCTGTTTCCGCCAGCGTGATGCGGCCGCAGCGGCCCGCTGGGCCAAGCGGCGCGGGGTGCCGATTATCTTCGACCCGTTCATCAGCTCGTGGGACAAGAAGGTCTTGGAGCGTCAAATCTGGAAGGCCGGCGAGAGGCGGGCAAAGCGGCTTCTCAAGTGGGAGACCCGCCTCTTTCATCAGGTGGGGTGCCTGCTGGCCGACACCGCCTGCCACGCCGAATTTTTTCAAACGCGCATGGGGGTGCCGAATGACCGAATCAAACTCCTCTACATCGGCACGGACGAGGCAGTCTTCAAGCCGGGGGATGACCCCGTCAGAGACCCCTCGTCGCCCCTGCGTGTCCTTTACCATGGCTGCTACGTTCCCCTTCACGGCACCGAGCACATTGTGGAGGCGGCGAGGCTCACCCAGCACCTGCCGATCGAATGGCACTTCCTAGGCTGGGGCAAATACAAGCGCGAGACCGAGGAGCAGGCCAAGGGGATTTCAAACATCACCTTTCTGAACAAGGTCCCGTATATTGAGGTGCCGCGCATCATCAAGTCCGCCGACGTTGTGCTGGGCGTCTTCGGTAAAACCGAGAAAGCTTCGCGCGTTATCGCCAACAAAGTCTATGAGGCCATGGCGTGCGGCCGTCCGGTGATCAACGAGCACTGCGCGGGATATCCCGAGGCGGCGCGGCACACGCAAGCGCTCACCTTCATCCCGGCAGGCGATCCACAGGCCCTCGCGGCTGCGGTCAGCGACCTGTTGAAGCGGCGCAACGAGTTGCCTTCGCTGAACCAAGAGGCGAGGCGCTTTTTTGAAGAACAGCTCAGCATGCGAGTGGTCCGTGTGCAACTGGAACAGGCGCTCAATTACGCCTTAGGCACCGGAACGCAGGGCAAAGCCGACAACCCATAATTTACCATGTTAATCCAACATTAGACCGAAGTTCTAGCGATATTTTGCGCACTCCATATGCGCAACAACCTCTACTTCAAAGTGATGTCGCGACGTATCCGGATTTTTTCCGTTCCGGCTACTGGGCACACTTGTCCGGCCACGCGGGCCCGTCCTGGCTGAGAAGCGCGAAGACCCGCGCCTGATAAACGTCGGGTTCGGTGTCGCGAGTGAAGCACACGGCGGACTCGCGGGAGGTGCGCTTGCGCCGGGCGGCGGGTGTCGGCTGGGCCTTGGCCACGGGGTCGCGCACGTCGCGGCTGTTCTCAAGGTCCTCGTCGGCGTAAAGCAGCGGCGCCAGCGCCTGCCGCATGTGCCATTCGACATAGTACGCGAGCGTGCACAGCAGGATGTGGGCGCGGACGCGGTCTTCGAGGCGGTGGTTGATGGGCCGGACGCGCAGGTCGATGCCCTTGAAGGTGCGGAAAGCCTTCTCCACGTTGCCCAGCCGCTTGTACGCCCGCACCGCGTGGGGGCAGGGAGGTCGCCGGCCTCTTCGCTCGTGCGCACGACGTAGATGCCGTCCAGCGCCC
>JBBRJN010000267.1:0-5058 GCA_038219365.1 Kiritimatiellia bacterium
AAATTTGTGCCATTGCCACCGGGGTGCGTCTCAACGTTGTTGAATCCGCACCCGATTTAGGAGTTAGGAGTTGCCGCGCGGAACGCTCGCAAGTCTAAATTTGGCCGGACGCGTACAGCCGGAAGGCCCTCACGGTTGCTAAAAACGGAAACGCCGGGCTTTCTCCTGTTTGTAGTGGCGCCGTGAGGCGCTTCTTAGCCCTATTTAGTGCCTTACAAAACAACAACGGCGATAAAAAACAAGCTGTTTGAATGGAAAGCCAAAAGTCCCCGCTTTTCTCCTCGGCGCTCATCCAACACCCTGCACCGGTACCGCCGGCTGAAGTCGGCACACCGCGCATTCCATTGGTATCCCGCCTTTTATGCGGCTTGTGTTTCGCGAGAGCCGGCTGAAGCCGGTACACCAACACCCAACACCTCCGCCGTTTTCCTTCCCGATTTGAGGGTTAAGCTTTTTTGGGGAGCGGGCTCCGCCCTCGTTAGTGCCTTGGCGCTATCGAAGCTCTCGTCCCTTTTCGCAGGAGACAAGATGTCACAGAAGTGTGCCAACATGGCGCGTCAGGACTTGCCTTGCACATGTAACTTGCCATAAGATAACGATGAAAGGAAGTTTCCTGTGTCCTGCGGCACACTCCTTGCTTAACAAAAGAAGATGACACGCTGTGTATCATACCTGAACGACCGCAATGGCGCGTTGCGGCTGGAGTTTATTCTGCTGCTCGCCGTTATGACGTCGGCGCTGACGGCGGGTGCGGTTTTGTTTTTTCTCAAGTCGCAACACGACCGGCGGGCGCATTTGACGGCGACCGAGGTCGTTTTGCAGGAAGGCGAAGCGCTGCTCAACACGGTCAGCAAACTCGGCATCGCCTGCTCCACGAATCCCGCGCCTAGCGAGTGGCGCCAGTTCTCCACGGTTGTAGACAGCGCGTTCGCCGTGCGCAAGGATGTTCAGTCCATCTCTGTGGTGCGCGACGGCGTGACCGTCTTTCACCGGCAAACACACAGCTTGACCGAGGGTGGTTGCGACGCGCCGCAAGACGCGGCCACGGCCCAAGCCGAGACCGAGATGTCGCAACGGACCTTGGAAATCGGCGGAGTACGGCAGCCCGTTTTCGTCATCTCGAGGGAAAACCGCTTAAGCGACGGCAGCCGGGTCGTGACCGAAGCGACCTTCAAGCGGGATGCTGTCGGAACAGAGGAACTGACCGCACGCACGCTGGTCTCCTCGCTGTTCACCTTCACCGTCGCGGTTCTGATCCTCTCGTTCGCGGTCTGTGCCTTGGTTCTCATCGTGGCCGTGACGCGTGACCGGCGGCGCGAGTTGCGGGCTCGCCAAGAAGAGCACCTCGCCTTCTCGGGCGTGCTTGCGAACGGCATTTTGCACGACTTCCGCAACCCCATGTCCGCCGTCCGGCTCGATGCGCAGATGCTTGGCAAAGAAATGAAGCGGCCCGACGGCCCCCGCCCCGAGCGTGTGCGCGACCTCTCGGAACGCATCGCCCGAACCATGGCGCGCATGGACAAGGTCTTTCACGAGTTCCTTTTCCTGGCCAAACCGGCCGATGAGCAACCGGAGAGCGTCGATATCGAGCAGGTGGTGCGCGAGTGTGTGGACACCCTTTCCCCTCGCGTTGAACAGGCCGGAGTCACGGTTAAAAACACGCGCCTCAATGACTTGCCGCGTGCGGCGGCTTTCCCCTTCGCGCTGCGCCGGGCCCTCTTGAACGTATTGATGAATGCGGTCCAGTTCGCGCCGAAGGGCAGCGAGATCACCCTCACGCTCGCACACCACGGCAAAAGCGTCGTGATCGACGTGCTCGACCGCGGCCCCGGAATCTCGCCCGCAAAACGCGAAAAGATCTTCGACATGTTTGTAACCGGACGTCCGGAAGGCACGGGCCTGGGCCTCTTTCTCGCGCGCACGGCGATCCGGCGGTGCGGCGGCGACATCCAGGCACTCGTGCGCGAAGGCGGCGGTGCCGACATCCGCATCACCCTGCCCTGTACGGGCGAACCTGTGTGTTCGCCCTCACCCAACAATCAAGGGCAGGCACACAGGCCTGCCGCTACACCCCCATGAACTCCCACCCCACCCTCTTGATCATTGAAGACGACCCCGACAACGCCCGCTCGGTCACCGAAGCCGCGGATGACGCCGGCTTCAAAACCGTTTGCAGTGCCACCGGCATGGCGGGCGTGGAGCTTTTCCGCCAACAGGTGCCGGATGTGGTCCTCAGCGACCTGGTGTTGCCCGACATCGACGGGCTCGAGGTGCTGTCGCGCCTCCGGAAGCTTGATGCCGCCGTGCCGGTCATCATCATGACCGCCTACGGGTCAGTCGAATCCGGTGTGCGCGCCATGCACGAGGGCGCCTACGACTATGTGACCAAACCCCTCGACCTCGATGACATCCAGTCCAAACTTCGCCGCGCCTACGAGGCCTCACGCCTGCGGCGACAGGTTGATAAACTCTCACAATCCGTGCGTGAAAAGTTCTCATCGACCTCGATCATCGCCGAATCGCCAGGCATGAAAGCGGTCATCTCCCAGATCGAAGTGCTGGCCGACACGGCGGCGACCATCCTGATCTGCGGCGAAAGCGGCACGGGCAAGGAACTTGTGGCACGGGCGCTTCACGTGGACTCCAAGCGGGCACAGGGCCCGTTCGTGGCGGTCAACTGCGGCGCCTTCGCCGAATCCCTGCTGGAGTCCGAACTGTTCGGTCATGAGAAGGGTTCCTTCACCGGCGCAACCGGCATCCATAAAGGCGCGTTCGAGCGCGCGGATGGAGGCACGCTGCTCCTTGACGAGATCGGCGACGCGCCAACCTCGGTGCAGGTCAAACTCCTGCGGGCGCTGGAAGAAAAAGAAATTTGCCGGGTGGGCGGAAAAGAGGTCATCAAGGTCAACGTGCGCCTCGTCTCCGCCACCAATAAGAACCTTGAAGCCATGGTTGCGGCAGGGACCTTCCGCGAAGATCTGCTCTACCGGCTCAATGTCGTGACCCTCCGGGTGCCGCCGCTGCGCAGCCGCAAAGAGGACATCCGCCACATGGCCGACCGTTTCATCGCCCGGGCCGCTTCGGAAAACGGCAAGCACATCACCACCGTGCGGCCGGACTTCTACGCCGCACTTGAAGCCTACGATTGGCCGGGCAATGTTCGCCAGCTCCGCAACATCGTGGAATCGGCCGTGCTGCTCTCTCCCGGCGGGGTGCTTTCCGCCGACTCAGCAGCGCTGCCAGGAGGCGTTGCGCGGCTGGCCGCACCCGCAGCGTCCGGCTCTTCAGATGCCTTTTCCGTTCCGGGCAACATGACGCTCGAGCAGCTTGAGCGCGCCGTGCTCGAGCGCCGTCTACAGCAGAATGACGGCAACCGCACGCTCACCGCCGACCAACTCGGGCTTTCGCGCCGCACCATCCAACGTAAAATCAAGGAACACAACCTTCCCTTTTGACCCAAACCGATAAATAGTAAGTACACATGGCACAATTTTTGCTAAATTCTTTAACCGGGCACGACGTGGCAGACGCTTCAAACGACTTTTTGTCACTCCTGTCGGTCTCCGAGCAGGGGCTGTATAAAACATCAACACCAGAGGAATCAGGATGCTGACCGTAAGTAACCTCACAAAGAACTTCGGCTCGATCCACGCTGTCAAAGGGGTCTCCTTTACCGTGGAAAAGGGCGAGGTTCTCGGCTTTCTCGGGCCTAACGGCGCGGGAAAATCGACGACCATGCGTATGATCACCGGATTCATCCCGCCCACCTCGGGGACCGCCGTGATCTGCGGGCACGACATCACCACGGACCCCGTGGCCGCCAAAAGTTGTATCGGCTACCTGCCTGAAAACGCGCCAAGTTATCACACCATGACTGTGACAGATTTTCTCACCTTCATTGGCAAGGTGCGCGGCTTCGAGGGGCGCGTTCTGAAAGAGAAAGTCGATAACGCAATCGCAAAAAGTCGCTTGGAAACGGTCCGCAACCAGACGATTGAGACGCTTTCAAAAGGCTACCGCCAGCGCACCTGCTTCGCACAGGCCATTTTGCACGACCCGAAAGTGCTGGTCATGGACGAGCCCACGGACGGGTTAGATCCGAATCAGAAATTCGTGGTTCGCGAGATGATTAAGGAGATGGCTGCTGATAAGGCGATCATCGTTTCCACCCACATCCTCGAAGAGGTCGACGCCGTGTGCACGCGCGTGATCGTCATTGCCGAAGGCCAGATCGTGGCCAACAGCACGCCCGCCGAACTGCACGCCAGAGACCCGCAAGGACGCCTCGACCGAGTGTTCCGCACCCTGACCCTCACGGAGGCCCAAGCCCATGTCTAACCTGAAAAACATCCGAACCATTTTCCAGCGCGAATTCAAGTCCTACTTCGACTCGCCTGTGGCGTATGTCTTCCTGGTCGCCTTCCTGGTGCTGGTCGGCTTCCTCACTTTTGGCGTGACCATGTTTTATGAGCGCCGCCAGGCCAACCTGACGCCGTTCTTCTTCTGGCACCCCTGGGTCTACCTGCTGCTGGTGCCGGCCGCCACCATGGGGCTGTGGGCGGAAGAACGCCGCACCGGCACGATCGAACTGCTGCTGACCCTGCCGGTCACGCTGGTCGAGACGCTCGTGGGCAAGTTCCTGGCCGCCTGGGCCTTCATCGGCATCGCCCTGGCACTCACCTTCCCCGTGGTGGTCACCACCGCGTGGCTGGGCGACCCTGACTTCGGCGCGATCCTTTGCGGGTATCTGGGCTCGTTCCTGCTCTCCGGAGCCTGTGTGGCCATCGGCGTCTTCGCTTCGGCGATCTCGCGCAGCCAGGTGATCGGCTTCGTGATCGCGCTCGCGATCTGCCTCTTTATGCTGATCATCGGCTTCGATCCCGTGATCAACGCCGTCGCCGGCTGGGGCGTACCTTCGAGCGTCGTAAACGCCGTCGCCTCGTGCAGCCTGATGCAGCACTTCGACGCCATGCGGCGCGGCGTGATCGACTTCTACGACATCGGCTATAACATCGGCGTGATGGTCTTCATGTTGGCCGCCGCACACGTTGTCACAGA
>JBBRJN010000268.1:0-5047 GCA_038219365.1 Kiritimatiellia bacterium
CAGCACGCTGGCGGAGCAGATCCGGGAAATCGGCGAGCACCATCTGGACGGGAACTGTACAAGCCTCAATTGGCCGCATCACGATGAGTTCGGGATGTTGGCACGGAGCGTGAACAGCATGATCGAGTCGCTCTCGCTCAAGACGCGTCAGATCCAGCAAATCGAACAACGCCAGAACGCCTTGATTGCAGGCATGCCCGACTGCCTGTGTGTTTTTGATACCTTGTCATGCCTGGTCACCCTCCACAAGCAGCCAGACTACGTGCACCCGATCCCCGGGCTGATCGCCGGACACCCCATTGCCCCGCCGCTCTTCCCCGAAAGCGATTGTGAAACCTTACGCAAGGCCATCACCACGACTTTCCGCACGGAGAAGATCCAGATGGTGCTTTTGTCCTGCCGCGAGGCGCATGGGGCCTACCGTCATTTCGAGACCCGGATCAGCCGTCTGGACCGGGCCCTCGCCCTCGTCATCCTGCGCGATGTGACCAAAGAATGGCGCGAGCGCGAGACGCGCGAACAGGTGGAGGACCGCCTCGCAAAAATCAAGAAAATGGAGAGTCTCGGCAATCTGGCCGCAGGCATTGCGCACGATTTCAACAATATTTTCTCGATCATCCAAAACACCGTTGAGTTCACCTGGCAGAAACCCGACACCGAAGTGATCGGAGCGGTCGGCATTCTCAAGCAGGCCACCGCAAAGGGCGTCGCGCTCACGCGAGAGCTCATGACGTATGCCGGACAGGCCAGTATCGCCTTGAAACACGACGATCTCAACACCTTGGTTCTTGACCTCGAGAAGCTGATGGGCGGCGTGGTCGCGTCCAACGTCTCGCTTGATCTGAGGCTCACCCCCGGGCTGCCCCTCATCGATGTCGACCCGCACCAGTTCTGGAAGGTGGTCATCAACCTGCTCAAGAACGCCTCGGAATCCATGAACGGTTCCCGCGGCCAGATCCAAATCAGCACGTATCCGCTGGAGCTGACCGCCGACAACATCGAGGAGTACTTCAGTACCCACGCGCTTTCGCCCGGCAAAGGCATCGTGCTTCAGATCGCCGATACCGGCTCTGGCATTCCGCGCGAGGTGCTCGGACGTATTTTTGAGCCCTTCTTCTCCACCAAGGCCGTCGGCCGCGGATTGGGGCTCTCCACTGTTTTCGGCATTGTCGATGCCCACAGCGGCGGTATCGCCATCGACTCCGAGCAGGACAAAGGCACCCGCTTCCGCATCTGGCTCCCCATCGCGAGCGAGCAAGCAGCGCAACCGTATGATGGGTCGAAGTGTGCCCTCGTGCCCCTGCCCGAAGCGAAGCGCATGCTGCCTGTCCAGACCCCCTTCTCCGCGCAGCAGTCCCGCGTGCTGTTGATCGAGGATGACCCCGCCATCCTTCAAACCACGGCCATCATACTCCGATCCCTGGGCATGGACACGGTGACGGCCTCCACCAAACGCGAAGCGCTGGCGCTTTTCAGGAAATATGCGGATTCGATCTGCCTGATCCTGCTGGACTCCCAGATCGGGCAGTTTGACAATGTGCGCCTGCTCGCCACACTGCGCATAAGAAAGCCGGATATCCCGGTCGTGATCGTCTCTGGCCATAGCGAAGAGCGGATCCGCGCGATGTTCGCGTCGGAGCCCTTCGACGGATTTCTCGGCAAGCCCTACACGATGGGCGAGTTGAAGGGAATTATTGACCGGTTTGGGAAAAAGGGGTTAACCTGCTGAGAAGGGTCCGGCTTTAAGTCATCCGCGCGACGGCCGACTGCCAGCTCTTAGGATGCGCCATGAAAAAATGACAGGGCCTCCCGGCACGGGTCACGATCTCTTTCTGCAGCTCTTTGTTCAACGGGTTCAGAACCGCCACGAGGGCCTCGTTACCCATCAGCGCAAAGGGAAGCGCCCCTTTAACCTGGACGAACACCGCGGGTAAAAGCGCCGTCGCGGCGGGTTGAAGCTCAAACAGCTCCACCGGAATCGGCGGCATTTCACTTGCCCGCTGCATTGCCTCCATGAGGCGCTCCGTGCACTCCGGATGCTGCTCATCCAGCAAGGCCAAAGCAGAAATCAGCAGCGGCGTGTCCGTCACCGGGCGATCCGTCAAGACGTGCAACACGTCCATGCAAAGCTCTTTCGGAAGGTAGTCGCTCTCTTTCCAAAGCCAGACCAGATCCATCTCCGCCGCCGCTGCTGAACGCGACAAGGCATGCAGCTCGCCCCCCGCATCCTGAACCGTGTCGCTTACCGCGCGTGCGGCGGCCTTGGCGCTTGTGCCCTGCCACCGAGGCTCCCTAGGGGCCTCAACCGGAAGGCACAGCCCCTGGACCTCATTGGCCACCCGTTCGACCGCATCACGCGCCGGCCCATAATCCATGAACGCGCTCAGATACCCGGCAATCACCTGCGCGTTGTCGAAGTCCTTCTCATACAACAGACAATCCGCCAGCCGGATCAGGGAGTCGCGCCGCTTTTCACTCTGCCCGGTCTGTTCGTACGCCACCGACAGAAATTCCAAGCTCGTCCGGTCCCCCGGCATCGTCTGCAACATCTGTTCAAAAAAACCGATCGCCTCATGAATTTTTGGGTCCGCATTATCCATAACATTCTCCCGATTAATTGTGAGCAGGAACCATGCCTAGCACAGGCTGACGCCCACAACACAACAGAATCATGAATCGACGAAATCGAAACATCGATTGAACCACACAGGAGAGGGTTCACGCAGAGACCCGAAGACGCAGAGGGGGAAAGTCCTTTTTCTCTTCTCTCCTCATCTTATCTCCGGGCCTCCGGGTCTTGGCGTGGGACATCCATCCGGGCCATGCCGTTGGTGTACCGCCTTTAGGCGGCTTGGTTGCATCAATGCCTGCTCCGCGTGGACAAGTGCCACGTCATTTTCCACCGAGATCAGGGAGTCTGAACTTCAACGTTCGGCGTTCGGCGCTTTCTCTCATGTTTCTGTTGGCACCTTTCCTGCGTATACTTATTTCAGGAGAAAAGTAATCATGGCGCAGCCCGTTCACTATCAAAATTTTCAGAGCGCACTCGTCAAGCGCGGTGTTCTAACGGAAGAGAAGCTTCAAGACGCGCTTGCCGAAGCGGGCAAGGTGCCGCTTGAGCGGTTTCTCTTGAATAACCGTCTGGTCGCACCCGATGTGCTGACGCTCACGGTGGCCGCCTATTTCAACTGTAAGCCGATCACGTTGCCCTCCTCGCTCACGCTGCCCGCGGAATTGATGGATCTCGCGCCACAGCAGCTCTGGGCGCGGCTAAAGGCCGTCCCGCTCATGAAACTGGGCAAGCGCCTGTCCGTCGTGTTCGGCGATCCCTTCGACCTGTTGGCCCAAGAGGAAATCGGTCGCGCCACCCGGCTGGAAATCATCCCGCTGACCGCGCCCGAAAAAGAGGTGATCGACGCCATTGGGCGCGCGCAGAGCCGCAAGGATTCCGAAAATCCGGGCCTGGCCATGGAAAACATCATGAAGGTGTCAGACGCCGAGATTGAGTTTTCCACCGAGTTACAAAAGACGGACGAAAGCATTGATCGGTCTTTGGATTCCGCCGACGAGGCACCCGTTATCCGCATGGTCAACATGATGCTGGTCGAGGCCCTCCGCACCGGCGCGAGCGACATTCACTTCGAGGCCATGGAAAAGACCTCGCGTCTGCGCTACCGCATTGACGGCGCGCTGATCGAGCGGCCGAGCCCCCCCCGCTCTTTACATAACGCGATCGTTTCGCGCATCAAGATCATGTCCGAGCTCGACATCGCGGAGCGCCGCAAACCGCAAGACGGGCGCTTCAAGGTCAAGGCCCTGAAGAAAGAGGTGGATATCCGTGTCAGCGTCTTGCCGACGATCCACGGCGAGAAGGTGGTGATGCGTACGCTCGACAAGACCAACCTCTCTCCCAGCCTCGCCGCGCTGGGGCTCGACGATTTCGCCTACAAGGCCATGAAACACGCGATCGACCAGCCCCACGGCATCATCCTCGTCACCGGGCCGACCGGGTCAGGCAAAACCACCACGCTCTACTCCTGCTTGCAAGACCTGAACAAGCCGGACGTGAATATCGTTACGGCCGAAGATCCCGTGGAGTATCAGCTCGCGGGCATCAACCAGGTGCACGTCAACCAGCAGACCGGACTCTCCTTCGCTTCGGTGTTGCGCTCGGTGCTGCGCCAAGACCCCGATATCGTGCTGGTGGGCGAAATCCGCGACGGCGAGACCGCCGATATCGCCGTGAAGGCCGCGCTCACGGGCCATCTTGTGTTGAGCACGCTCCATACTAACGATGCGTCCGGCGTGATCGCCCGCCTGATCGACATGGGCGTGCCGCCTTTCCTGCTCGCGTCCTCGCTGATCCTCGCCCAGGCCCAACGCCTCTTCCGCAAACTCTGCCCGCTCTGCAAAAAACCCTGTGACATCGACCCCGAAATCCTCCGCGCAAACAGCATCGACCCCGCGTTGTTCGAGGGTTTTACACTTTTCGATTCGGTCGGCTGTGCAAAGTGCAACGGCATCGGCTTCAAGGGACGCGGCGCGGTCATGGAAGTCCTGCCCATCTCAGAGGCCATTCGCGACGCGATCACAAAGGGTGCCTCTTCGTCAGTGATCCGTGAGCGCGCGGTCGGTGCTGGCATGGTCACACTTAAAGACGCCGGCATGCTGAAGGTCCGAAACGGCATCACCTCGATCAAGGCCGCTCTGGAGGTGACCGGCAGCGAATAGCCTCCCCTCGTGAAACTCCCCCTCGCCAGAATTCAGTCTTGAGATTATTTGCATGAGACGCCGAATTTATTCTACACTTCGGGTTCCTGAGTCCCGGGCACCCTTTTAACGAGAGTTTCTTATGGCAGCTGTTAAGACTAAAATAACCCCTATCCGCGTCGCCGGTGTCGGCGCGATCAGACGGAAAGAGTTGATTCCCTTTACCCGCCAGACGGCGAGCATGCTGAATGCGGGCATGTCGATCCTTTCGGGAATCTCCACGCTGGAGGATCAGTGCGCCCATCCGGGATTCAAGCTCGTCCTCAAAAACCTTCGC
>JBBRJN010000269.1:0-5016 GCA_038219365.1 Kiritimatiellia bacterium
AGGCCTGACGCAATAACGCATCGATTTCGCTCGGCGAACCGGCCTCGGACACGCAGTCGCTGAGCTGCGCCAGCTCCGGCGCGTGCTCGCCCAACGCCTTGCGCATGGTCCCGGTTTTCCAGATGAACATGCCCGCGTTCCAATAATGTTTCCCGCCCTCCACGTAGCGGGCCGCCGTATAGGCATCAGGCTTTTCAACAAAGCGCAGGGCCTTGTTAAAAAGCGTCACTGTGCGAGTCTCCAACGCGTCTCCCGCCTCAATGTAGCCGAAGCCGGTCGCCGCATAGTCCGGCTGGATGCCCATGGTGACGATCACCTCTTCGCGCGCCGCAACCTTGATGGAATCGGACAGGGTCAGGCGGAAGGTCTCGACATCGCTCATGAGCTGATCCGCCGTAAGAACACAGACGACGCCTTCAGGGTCTAGCTGTTGCACCAGGCCGCACGCCACAGCGATTGCAGGAGCGGTATCGCGCTTGCAGGGCTCGCCGATGATGTTCGCACGCGGCACGTTCCACGCGGCGGCGGCTGTGTCCTCCACCAGCCTCTCTGCGGTGATAATGAAAATGCGGTTAGCAGGGATCAGCCCTTGCAACCGCTCAACCGCCAGAGACAGAAGCGGCCGTCCGCCAAAAAGGGAGATGAACTGTTTCGGACGTGCCTTCGTGCTCAACGGCCAGAATCGCTCGCCGCTCCCGCCTGCCAAAATCACTGCGTATGCGTGCTTCATTCGAAAAATCCTTTCGCTTGGGGTCTCCCCGTTTCTTGTATCGGTATCTTACCATAATCGTCTCGCGTTTCAATAAGCGGGCTGCGATTATTTGTCCCTTTGTCGACCAGAAGCGATTTTCCTCTTTGCCTCTGCCCTGCCGACCCGTTACACTACCGTCATCTTTTCAAGGAGTTTAGAGATGAAACCGCTTTTTATTGTGATGTCCGCGCCTTCCGGCGCTGGAAAGACGACGCTGTGTGACCTGTTGCTGCAGAACTATCCCGAAATTTGTTACTCGGTTTCCTGCACCACCCGCGAGCCACGCTTGAATGAAGAAGACGGCGTGGATTACCACTTTCTCACGGTCGAAGCCTTCAAGAGGCTGATCGCCGAGAAACAATTCCTTGAATATGCGCTCGTTCACGACAATTATTACGGCACGCTAAAAGCGCCGATCTACGAGGTGCTGCGCGAGGGCCAGTGCATCTTGCTCGACATTGATGTGGTCGGTGCCGAGCAGGTACGTAACCATGTGGCAGCCCTGCCCGACGACGATCCGATGAAACGCGGCTTCATCGACATTTTCATCGAGCCGCCCTCGTTAGACGAGCTGGTGGCCCGGCTGGAGCACCGCGGCACCGATTCCCAAGCCGTCATCGACAAGCGCGTTCGTAACGCGAAGAAGGAGATGGACCGCGCGAACGAGTACATGTACCAAGTGACGAATGACGATCTCAACACGGCCTTCAAACGCCTGTGCGACATCATCAACGTCAAAGCGCAGTTTATCTGACCGCCGATCACCCTCTCAGCGAAACCCCGTTCCTAGCTTCTAACTTCTAAATCCTAACTCCTAACTTCCAACTTCTCCCCTGGAGGGCTGCCATGGCCATCATTCTGCTCGGCGTAACCGGTTCGATTGCCGCCTATAAGGCGTGCGAACTGACACGGCTGTTTGTGAAAGACGGACACACCGTCCACGTCATCATGACGCAGGCCGCGACGCGCTTTGTGGCACCGCTCACCTTCCGCACGCTCTCGCGCAACCCCGTCGCCGTCGACATGTTCGACGAGCCAGACGAGTGGATGCCCGGCCACATCTCCTTCGCCGAACGCGGCGACGTGCTGGTCATCGCGCCGTGCAGCGCCAACGTGATCGCAAAACTCGCGCATGGCCTGGCCGACGACATGCTGACAGCCACCGCGCTCGCCACAAAAGCGCCGCTCGTGCTCGCACCTGCCATGAACACCGGCATGTGGGAACATCCTGCGACGCAGGCTAACCTCGTTACCTTGGCGGCGCGCGGCGCGACTTTCGTGGATGCGGGAACCGGCGATCTCGCGTGCGGCACCTTTGGCAAAGGCCGCATGGCCGACCCGCAAGAGATAGGCGATACGGTGGTGCGGCTGCTGAGACAAAAAACGCTCAACGTTGGCCGTTGAGCGTTAAGCTTTTGTTTGCTGTCAGCGTGCGTGTCGAGCCGAACTCAGTTCTTGAAGAACAGCATCGTTCCCGGCGGGATTTTAGCCTCGTCCACCTTGTTGCCGGAGACCAGCGCGCCTGAAATGAGAAAATAGGTTTCCGGCGAGCGCCAGCGGGCACCGCATATCGACATGGCGGGACGGCTGGACGAGATGGGCCCTCCGATCGAATATCCCAACAGAACCTTGGTGCCGTAAGGCAGCTTCAAAACCCCGTCCGCACCAAGCTGGCTGCCGCGAACATACCGCCCGTCGGGATACACGTAGATGGTCGAAACACGGAGAACTTCACCGCCGGCAATATCTTGCGCCTTGCCGTTATCGCCAACCACTTGGTACTTCTCCGTCCGGTTATCCGCAGGCGCATTCACGATCACCTTTGTGCCGATCGGCAACAACTTGAAGTTGACAAGCTGGTTGCCGCGTTTTTTCATGCCGTTCGGGAGGATGTAAAGCGTGGTCGGGTCGTCATACGCATCGCGAGCGATGTCCCATGCGCTGCGGCCGATACTGATCACATTCGCGGCTGCAAGGCTAGAACCCGCGGCCGGAAGTTTGACCTGTGCCGCCGTGCCGTAAAGCACCTGCGAAAGGTAGGGGTCCGCATCCACCAACCGCCTAGCGCGCACGTCCGGATCGAACGCCGCGCGCGTCTTGAGGCCCAGCCTCAAACGAACCTGCGGCGTTGCGAACAACATGCCGCACCGCTTGCGGCCACGGTGGCTCTTCGACTGCCATTTGTTCGGTGCGCCGTAGGCGACCTGCGAATGTGTCAGCACGTTGCCGTCCGGAATCTTGTAGATGAACTTGAGCTCGCCGAGCAGCGCCGCCAGCGCCGTGTACTGCGCGGCCGCCAACGGCTTGTCGTGATATCCGCAAATCTCGATTCCCACCGAGAACTCATCCACGTTGGACCGCCCATTCCACATGCTGCGGCCCGCATGGTACGCTTCGCGCCGGTGATCGATGATACGGAACACGCGCCCCGCCTCATTGATGCAAAAATTGCATTCCCCCAAATCGCACAGCTTGCGCAACGCGCTTGGCGAGGGGGCCTCCGTGGTGTGCAGAATGATGAGCGTGGTGGACTTCCTCACGTCACGCTCTTTGTTTCGAGGGCTGTAGTAGCTGTTGTCGAACGTGAGAGCAGCAAACGCCGACGACACCGCCAGCCAGACACTGACGGCCGTCAGCAACACTTTTTCCCGGTTCAACATCAGGCTTCCCCTCTGTACTCCTACTCCCAGTCAGGACGGCCAAGCACCAGATTCTGCGCCGTCATCTCCGGCGGGACCGGCAACCCCAGCAAGGCCAGCACGGTTGTCGCCACGTCGCACAGCTTTCCTGCGGGAGCCATCTTCACGCCGACCGAATCTTTGGCCACGTAGAAGCACTCGACATCATTCAGCGTGTGGCTGGTCTTGACCATGCCGGTCACGTAGTCGATCATCTGCTCCGCATTGCCGTGGTCTGCCGTGATCAGAATGTGCGCGTCCAGCTCGAACAGGCGCGGCAGCAGCTTGCCGATACACGCGTCCACCACCTCCACCGCCTGACGCGCCGCATTGAAGTCGCCCGTATGGCCAACCATATCGCAGTTGGCGTAGTTCACCGTCACGAACGCATACGGGTTGTTCTCCAGCCGCTTCAACAGCGCGTCGGTCAGCAGATACGCCTCCATCTCGGGATGGCTCGCGAACGTCGCCGGGTCGAAACGCCCCGGCACATCGACCTGGTCTTCCCCTGCGTACGGCTGGGTGGATTTGCCGTTGAAGAAGCTCGTCACATGCCGGAACTTCTGAGTCTCCGCGATGCGCAACTGCCGCAGCCCGGCCTTTGAGATCACCTCGCCCAACAAGTTTGGCATTCCGCCCTCTCCGCCCATCGCGCCCAGCAGATACTCCGTGAACTCGTCCCAGTAGCGGGTAAAGCCCAAGTAGACAATCTTCGGACGCGCCTTGCGTGTACCCTTGTAATCCTCGCAGACGAACGCCTGCGTCAGCTGGATCGCGCGATCCTGGCGATAGTTGAAGTGCATGACCGAGTCGCCGTCCTTCATGCCAGCATAGCCGCCGATCACGTAGGGCGGAATATACTCGTCCACCATCGGGGTCTTGTCCGGCGTCTGATCCTGCTCATACGACTCCTTAACCGCAGCCACAGCCTCGTCAGCCGCGCGTCCTTCGGCCTGCACGATACAGGCGTAGGCGATATCGGTGAGCCCGTAATTCTTGGAACGGTCCATCGCATAATAGCGTCCCTGGATCGTGCCGATCACGCAGTTGCCGACCGCCTCCATCTCCTTCTCCAGCCGGGCAAGGTACTCCAGCGTGCTGCGCGGAGGCGTGTCGCGCCCGTCCAGAAACGGGTGGATAACGATGCGTCCAGCCGGATTCTCGCAGCGCGCGCGGCGCATCAGCTTGAACAGGTGCTCCTGATGCGCGTGGACGCCCTCGTCCTGCAGCAGCCCCATAAAGTGCAGCGCGCTGTTGTTCTTCTTCCAGTTCGCGATCAGCCCGGTCCATTTTCCCGACTTGAACAGCTCGCCCGTGCTCAACCCGTCGTCGATGCGCTTCAGTTCTTGAATCACCACCCGGCCCGCACCCATGTTCAGATGACCGACCTCGCTGGAGCCCTGATAGCCATCCGGCAGCCCCACGGCCTCGCCGCTGCACGCCAAGCGCGTCCACGGATAACGCGTCTTCAGACGATCAATCACGGGCGTCTTGGCCGCGAACACCGAGTTGCCATCCTCGCGGGGATTGATGCCCCAACCGTCACGAATAATCAATACTACGGGTCTCATATGATTCACTCCTCTC
>JBBRJN010000270.1:0-5014 GCA_038219365.1 Kiritimatiellia bacterium
CGGACGACCGCACCGGCTCCGCCTTCCGCCTGGTCGCCACCGCCGGCACAGGGGCCCTCGCACCGTCCGACACCGGCGAGGCTCGCCACTGTCCAAACCAGTACCCGCCCCCAGCCGCAGCGAGCACCAAAAGACTTAAAAGAACGCCATTTTTCATAATGATATCTGACAAGACCCGCAGTCGCAACGCCAACATCGTCGGCCGTCTATGCATCGGCAGTCTTGTGGCATGGAAATCCAAAGAAACGAAGGGAACCTTGGCCCTGTTACTTCTTTTTCTTCTTCGGCCCCAAAAGCCCGTTGATCAGATTGTCGATGGAGGGGGATTGGGTGGCTGGCGGCTGATTGGTCGTAGCGGCTGGCTGGGTGCCCTGGGCATTGCCTTTCGAGCGCCCGCCGCTGTCGCGCAGCCCTTGAACCGCGCTGGTCACGGTGCCGGCCAGGGCCACGTAGTCAATTTTGGGCTTGGGTACACCGACTGTGCCTGTCAGGGTCAGGAAATCAGGCACCTTGACAAATGCGGCGTTGGTGGGGGTGCTGGCGGAAACAAGACCTATCCGACGCGCCACGGGTTGGCTCAGGGAAACGGTCACCGGGATTTGAATGGCCGAGTTCGTCAGCACGGGCGCCAGCGTGACGGTCCCGCCACCGGAGTCAGCCTGAAAGGCCGGACTCTGCACCATGGCCTTTTGCAGCTCGATACGGCCTGAACCGGCTGTGCCTTGCACGATGATTGCGTTGATCGGTGACCTTTGGAGATCATTGGGCACACCGCCACTGGCGCCGTCCTTGCCTGTCAGGCTACCGAGCAGCGAGCCCAACTTGCCTTTGGGACTCTGCAGCAACTCGGGTATGCCCGAAATGACTTTGACCAGAGCCTTGAGGATGGGACTCTTGACATCGTCTACGTTGAGGTTGAGGTTCGTCGAGGCGAAATCGAATTGCCCATTCAGGTTTTTCTGGAGGCTGGCACCGGTCATGCCCACGCCGCTGATATGCGCTTGGACGGTCGCCGCCCCGCCAATCTGACCTTTGCGGTCCGGTTGGAACGTATCCACCAGCGGTGTCAGCGGAACAGCCAGCGCACTGAACGACAGGTCGTACTTCCAGCCCGGCAAACCCAGGTCCAGGTCAACCGTCGAACTCACCGGTGCTCCGTTGAGAGTCAGCTTGAACGGATTCACGACCGCGTGACCGCCGTCAATCTTCGTTGTCGTCTGCCAATCGGTAATTTCGACATCGTGCAGGCAGAGCCGTCCGATGCTTGTCTGGGCAGTGAAGTTGCGGAGCGGCAGCGTGATCGGATCGGGCTCCTTGTTCGCGTCGGCTGGTGCGGGGACTGGCGTGGCAGCGTTTGCGGGCCCTTGCGCAGACGCCTGCTTCCCTCCCATGAACAAATCATAATATTGGGTAAAGTCCAGTGACTCGGCCGCTAACTTGAAGGTACCCTGAATCGCGTTGGTCTTGGTCATGTCGACTTGGCCGGTCAACTGTGCCTGGTTGGCCGCGCGCGCCGTCGGCGTCAGCGTGAATTGGAACTGGCGTAGGTCAGCCACTTGCTTCTGAAGCGAGGCATCCATCTGTATCTTCGCTTCCAACGGTGTGGCTGGAAACTGGCCCTTGGGATCTTTCACAACCAGGTTGGTCACTTGCAGGCCCGCTTTCAAGGACGTTGCCCCTTGCGGATCGTATTGGACGGTGGCGGTGGCATCGATGGCGACCGACACCAACTTCTTATCTGCGAGCATTGGTTCGAGGAAGGGTCCGATCCCGTTCTGGTTAAAATCCGTCAGCGTGGCAGTCAAGTCGGCGGACTTCTTCGCCAGATCAACTGTCGCGGCAAGGTCAAAGCTGCCGCCCGCCTTCCCACCTTGCGTCAACGCGCCCGCGGCCTTCCGGATTTGGAACTGCTGCGGAGTCATGCCTGCGTCTAAGTCCATCGTGGCACCGAAACTCCGTAGTTCGTTCTTCCCGAACTTCCCGGTGAAATCCGCCAAGGCCAGTTTGCCGGTAACGGCTTGCGTCTTTTCTTTTTGCGTGACGTGCGCTTTCAGCTCAACCGTGCCGGAAGAGACAGTCATGCCCGGTTGCGGCACCGTCCGCAGCAGCGCCGCCAGTGCCGCTTGAACCGCGACCTGCATGTCCGCAGCCCCGCTCCCCATGTCGTAGGTGCCGGAGGCGGTAACCGTAGACAGCGGCTCGCTCTGGTGTGCGACTTCCAGCCTGCAATCCATGAGGGTAAACTGTTTCAGCTCAGTTGCCTTGGCGCTGACGTGCATGGAGACCGAAGCGTCTGCGATGTGGTTGCTGCCCGCGTTCACCGTCAGATGCTCAAGCTGCGAGTCTAAACCCAGCGTCAGTTGCTTGCCGCCTTGTTGAGACAGGACGTGCGCTTTCATGCTCACCAGGCCCGCCGGCGCGACCTCGCCCACGAAGGGCTTCCACTCCGCGAGATTGAAGCCGGTAACGGTCAGCGTAAACGCGGAATCACCGACGGCGTTGCTGACGTTACCCCAGGAGATTTGCATGGGGCTTGTCAACTCGGCCTTCAGGAACGCGTCGCCCTTCTGGGTGCCCGTCATGGTCAGGGTCCGCAGCGTGACCCTGTTTTGGCTGCGGTCGACCGTGACGTCGTACTCCTTCCGCACGTCTAGCCGGGGCGTCGTCTGATTCATCCGGGTCAACTGGAAGCCGCTCACGTCCAACTGGCCTTTGGCCGTGATCAGCGATCCGCCCTTGGCCAGCTCGACTTCGTTCGTCGAACTGATCGTGGTGCTGCCAAAGTCTATCCCGCTCCTCGCCCCGGCCAGGTTCAGTAGCTGCTTGTCAATGCCTGCGAGCACGATGCGCAAGCGGCCCTCCACCTTCTGCATGTCCAACGGCCCGCTCACCCGCAGTTCGCCTAAGTTCGCGTTGCCTTTCTGGAAGCGCAACGCCACTTCCTTGAGTTCCGTGGGCGTGACCTCCACGTTGATCTCGGAGCCGAACGCCGCCGCGTCGGCCAGCGCGCCCTCGGCTTGGGTCACCTCCATGCGCGCACGGCCCTTGATCAAGGACGGTTTCAGATCCGCCGTCAGGGCAAGCGTGAACGTGCCGGTCAGACTGGCTTGCAGCGTGGCGTTGGTCTGCTGGACGCGCATGTCGGTGCTCAGCGCCAGCTTGGCCGTCTGCCCGTTCTTCAAATCATCAAGCGTCAGGGTAGCATGCGAAACCTCCGCCACGTCGCGCGCGCCATTCGCAAAATTCTTCACCCGGCGAAGGGTCACATCCGTCAGCGCGAACTTTTTCAGGTCAATTTGCAGCGGCTTGGCGGCGGAGGTCTTTGCCGGGGCCGCGGGCTTCGTCTCCGGTGCCTTTGCCTCTTGCGACTTCAGGATGGGGTCCAGGTTACTGCTTCCGTCCGGGTTCTCCACCACGGCGACCGTCAGCGAGTCCACCGCGACCTCATCCACGTGGATGTTGCCGCCGATGATATCCATCAGGCTGTAGCGCAGGCGCACTTCGGCGGCGGTCAACAGCGGCTCCGCGCCTGTCGTTTGCACCTTCAGGTCATGCAGAATCACCTGCTTGAACGGGCTGATGGACGCGTCGCTCACCGTGATCTGGGCGTTTATGGCTTTCCCGACGCGCGGCAGGATCGAGCCTTTGAAGAAGGCGGAACTGGTCGCCACGAAGAACACGACGACGAGCAGGACAATCAGAATCCCGAAAATCCAGGCAATCGCCCGGAGCGAGCCGTGCTGTTTCTTGGGCACCGGCGCAACACATGTTGATTCAGTCATAAAAAGCCTTTCAGATAGCTATTAAGCAGGCTGCGAACGCTGCTGGTTAACGCACCTCGCGTTGAACCAACATCGTGCAGCCATACTTTGCAGGTTTTGCGGCTTGTCGGCAAGCCTTAACTCCGCCCGGAGGCGAGGAGGGGTGCCCGTTGGGTAATGAAACCAATGAAGACATTTTTCCACTTTAGGATTGTTTTCCGAAGCATAAATCGCAATAAAATCAGGCCCTCAACAAATACGGGTTAATCATTTAGCGGGACTTGGCGGAGACATGGAAGTGGCCTCTGCCAGCCCGATCTCACGCGACGGACTCTGGGACGCGATCGCTATCAGCCGGAAGTCGTGGCGGGGGAGGCACAAGGTGAACTGTCCGGGTGCGGCCCGGGCGATAGGGTCACCGGTCTCGGCGTTGACGGCTATGGCATCGTCTGTAAGGCCGAGGAGGCGCGTGTCAAGCGTGAGTTGTACCTTGCCTTCGGGCCCGTAGCTGGCGACGGCGAGTAGGACCTTGCCGCCGCGGGCCAGTGTGAGGGTCTTAACGGGCGCGCCTTTCGATGTGACGGGCTGCACGGGATCCCAATAGCGCCAGACGCGGCAGTCGGGCAGTCCGTAGCCGAAGTTTGCCAGGAGAGCGGTTGTGCGCGCGTGCAGTTCGCCGTACCACAGGCCGCACTTGATCTCGTGCGTGAGCGACACGCCCAAGGCGCTGCGCGTGATGCGTTCGTCTCCGTGAAAAAGGTTGTGCCAAACGCTGAGGCAGCCGCTTTGCAGGCCCGTGCTTTGCGCGAGCAGCAGGCTGGTGTCGCCGTCGAGGTAGAGGCGTTCTTGACAGTCCAGGTCTTTGAAGGTGCCCTGGTCGCGCCACTCGTGGTCGAGGATGATCGTTCCGAACGAAAGCAGAGGAATGAGATTCGCGTTGGTCATGTGGATGAACACCAACGGCCGCCGACCCATCTGATGTTGCATGACTGCGGTGCGTTTGGCTAGTTCGCGAAACCCGAAGATGTTGACGCCAGGATGCGGCACGCCCTCGTCGTCCACGTAGCCGGGGCCGTCGGGCGAATCATTGGGCGAGAGAAAGAAGTCGTCATAGTAGACGCCGTCCGCGAAGGTTTCCAGCATGCGCTTCTGATAATGGAGCGCCAGGTTCTGCCAACTCGGGACAGGATCGATCGCGTAAGAGATGCCCGAGGTTTCTCCGGGCACGGAGACCTTGCCGTAGGCTGCGAGGC
>JBBRJN010000271.1:0-5004 GCA_038219365.1 Kiritimatiellia bacterium
GCTTCCGCTACACGGTTACCGTCGAACGGCTCTAAACGTCAATTCAGGTCTTGGTATAAAACCCACGCCTTTGATATACTCGCCATCATCACGTTTACAGTCTAAAAGTTACAAGGAGAACGTATGCGCACGATCGAGACCTCTGACCGCTTTTCATACCGCCGGATGACAACTGATGAGTTGAGGAACGCCTTTGTGGTCGAGGAGCTTTTCCAACCCGGAAAGCTGGAACTGATCTATACCAACGTTGACCGTGCCGTGATCGGCGGCATTGTCCCGCTCGCCGCCCCCCTTGAACTCAAAGGCGGACGCGAGATGGCCTGCACGTACTTCTGCGAACGGCGGGAAGTTGGCATCATCAATCTCGGCGGTGCCGGAGCCATTGTGGTTGACGGCGACACGTACGAGATGGCCCCGCGCGAATGCCTCTACATCCGCCGCGGCAGCCGTGGCGTCCTTTTTTCCAGCGCAAGTCCCGAGAATCCGGCCCAGTTTTACCTAGTCTCCTACCCGGCACATGCCGACTACCCCACGACCAAGGCGGGCCTCAAGGATGCCAACCGGCTGGAGCTCGGCTCGATCGCCGAAGCCAACCGCCGCACGATCTACCAGTACATCCGGCCTGGCTTCATCAAGAGTTGCCAGCTCGTGATGGGCTTCACCGAACTGCATGAGGGAAGCGTCTGGAACTCCTTTCCACCCCACACCCACAACCGCCGCACCGAGGTCTACTGTTATTTCGACCTCGTGCCAAACGGCGCCGTCATGCACTTCCTCGGCGAGGCGAACGAGACGCGCCATGTCGCCCTGCGTGAAAAACAGGCCGTGCTCTCCCCCGCTTGGTCCGTCCACTGCGGCGCCGGCACCGGCCGTTACGCGTTCGTCTGGGCCATGGGCGGCGAAAACCAAGAGTTCGACGATATGGACAAGTGCGACCTCAGCAAATTCCGCTGACCCGCCTGTGAAAACAGAGAGCCTGTATGGGTTTCTTTAAAAAATACCTTTTCGCGACGCCGTGGCACCTGATCCGGTTTTTCATTCCCCTTACGGCGGTCGTGCCGTTCATCGTCTATTACATGACGGTGTTCGGCCACGTTTATCCGGGGCTCTCGGCTTATCTGACCGCTTCCGCCGCCGGGCTCTGCCAGCCTGACGACCTCGCGCACCCGTTCTTCACCCTCGTCACGCGGGCTGTGGCCACGCTCCCGTATTTCTCACTGCCGTTGCGCCTGAACCTTTTTAGCGCCGTCTGCGGTGCCATCACGGTGGCGAGTTTCTACCTTTTCACTGCGCGCATGGTTTTTGTCTGCGCCTGCGAGGATTCGGGTGGCGCGATGGCAGCTCTGCCCCCGCGCACGCGTGAACTCGGCGACGACACGCGCGATAAGGATGAGACCACTTTTTCGCTCAACTCGGACGGCTCGATCTCCATCCCCGCTTCCGTTCTTGCCCATAACCGGCGGGTCTCCCATGCGGCGGTGCTGGGCGGTTTGGGTGCGGCTGTCGCCTTGGCGTTCTGCGCACCGTTCTGGCTGGTTTCTACGCGCTTGTATCCGTTCACCTTTGACTTGATGCTTTTTTTCACGATTCTGAATCTGCTGGTCTCCTACGATCAGCGCGAGCGCCTCATGTCTCTTTTTCTAGGCGCTTTCCTGTTGGCTGCCTGCTGTGTCGAGTCGCCCCTGTTCCTCTTGCTCCTGCCTATCGGCGGACTCTTTTTGCTACGCTCGATGATTTTGAACCAGCAGGCCACGGCCTTCAAGGTGCTTACAGCGCTGCTGATGGGAATGGCCGGGGCGCTTATCGCTTGCGCCGCTCTTTGGAAGGCCGCCGAATTATGTTCCGTGATCGCGGTCCCCGCTCCGCGCCCGATTCTGCGCGTTTTCCAGGCGACTGTCATGCAGGAGGCCATCAGCTGGATTCCCAGTTACGGGTGGAGTTACATCTTCGTGCAGGTGCTCTTCCCAACCGCCATCGCCCTTTTTGTTTTTACCTTCTCCTTCCATAAGCGCACGACGGTGTTTTTTCTTTCACAGCTCGCTTTGACGGTTTGCCTCGTGCCAAGCCTGCTCAATCTGCGCATCTCGCCTTGGGGTATCGCGCGCAGCACCTCAAAGGTGCCTGTCTTCAGCTATGTGATTATCGCCCTGCTCGCAGGGCTTATGATTGCCGTCTGGCGTCTCATGCATGAGATGTTCAAAGAAAAAATCGATGACGACCTCGATTATTACGAATACCGCGACAACCCCCTCGTCTGCCGTATCGGCTCGTCGCTCTGCTGGCCCCTGCTCTTTCTCATCTGCGTTGTGCCGTTCCGCAGCTTCACCGACATCGACCCGCGCGACGGCACTTTTGCCGACACCGTTACCGAAGCGATTTATCGCGAACTGGGGCCTCGGGACTGGGTCGTCAACGCACATCTGCTGCAATACCATCTCATGATCCGCGCCTTTCAAGACGGTCGCAATCTTCGTTTCATCTCCACGGACGCGGCCTCCGAAAGCTATGACGCAGCCCAGCTCACCGCGTGTATTCAAGAGGATGCTTCGTTTGATCCTTACCGTTACCGCCTGTTGAATGCAGCAGACCTCTCGCCCGCCTCGTTCCTGCGGGAATGGCTGCAACACGAAACAAACGCCTATCAACGAGTCGTGCTTTTCACGTCTCCCGAGCTGTGGCGAGCCAACGGGTTCATGGCTCTTCCGACCGGCTTTTTCCTGAGCGGCCTGCCACACACAACCCCCGTCGACGCCGTCGCGCTGCTCGCCCGCCACAAGGCTTTTGTTGAAACCATGCGCCCGTACCTTTTCCCAGAAGCGTCCGACAACATCCGCCTGTTTGGGAGCATGCGTGCCGCCCTTCGACGCCAGTTGGCCTTCATGGCCAACGAACTGGGGTTTCTGCTCGCCTCGCAAAACCACGTTGCCGAGGCAGAGGAGGTCCTTCAACAGGCCGAGCCGCTAGCCCCTAACAATCTCTGTATCCTTCTAAACCGGTATCATCTGGCAAAACTCCTTAGCGCTCAGTCGGCGACGCTCTCGGGAATTGAAGGCCGCTTGCGCGATATTCCTCAGCAGGTTAACACGTTCCTGCTTAAGGCCGACACCCTGCAAGCCGAGTACGGAACGCTCATCAATCCCGACGATCTGGAGTATGTCCGCAAAAATTACTGGGGAAAGGCCGCCACGTTCCGCCATCTGGTCATCTCCTCTCCGGCCCTGCGTGCCGAACCGCTCACAGCCCTGCGCGACAAAAAGCGCGAACTGTATCAGACCATTACCCAGCATATCGACACCTTCGAATTTGAAGATGCCGAGCGCCAACTCAACCTGCTGCTCGATCTCGATGACAAAGACCGCTTCGCGCTCCTCAACAAGGCGCGTATCGCCATCGAGCAAAAGAACCTTCCCGAGGCCGGACTCTGGATCGACCTCGCCAAAGAAAACGGAGCGAAGCCAGCCGAACTCATTTGGCATGACGCCGCCATCCTCATTCTCAACGGAAAACTGGCCGAGGCGCGTGCGCTGCTTAACACGGTCATTCCTGTCACCCCGTCCGACATCAGGCTCTGGGGTCTGCTGGGCGATATCCTGTTGCGTCAAGGGGAATATCCGGAGCTCGAGAATCGCGTTTTCCCCGCCCTGCGCAGCGCCACCAGTAAAAAGGAGCATTACCTCATGTACATGGTACGGGGGTATATTCTCAAACACAACGGGCCAAAGGACTACTCCTCGGCACGCACCGCCTTCCTCAAGGCGCTCTCGCTCAATAAGAACCTCACCGCCATCCGTGAAGAAGTGTTGCTGCTTGACGACGCACTTAATGTGCCTGCTTTCTGCGAGCAGGACGCGAAGATGGTGTTGCGCCAAAACCCCGAGCACGCCTTGGCCAATTACCTGCTGGGTAGCGTACGGCTCAGCCGCGGCGAACTCGAAAAAGCCGAAGACCTGTTCACCCGCAGCCTGGAGAACGAACGGAACGCACCCGCCTACGCGGGCCTCGGCGCAGTCATGCTCGAGAAGAACAAGCTCGATGCGGCTGAAAAGCTCCTCCGTCGTGCGGCCGAACTGGACCCTTCGAGGGCCTTCACATGGAACACCCTCGCCCGGGTGTTCCTCGCCTCAGACCGTCTCGACGAGGCCTCTCAGGCCTTAGACAAGGCGGTCAAAAGTCGGCCTAACGACCTCGACATCCGGCTCACGCTCATCCGTCTCCGCATCAAGCAGAAGCAGTTTGAAGAGGCTGCCTCGCTCGTTTCCGACCTCCTTGAGAACGAAGACCTGTTGCCGCCGCCGATTGCCCTGCAACTCAAACCCCTCGCCGCGCAATTGACAAGCGAACTGTCCAAATGACCTGCCCTGCATGAAGCCGCTAACAATCACACTGGCCTACATCCAATACCTCTTTATCCGCTTGCTCGGGCTTCTGTATGCGCTTGTTCCCGCTAACAAGGCCTACGCCCTCGGAGCTGCGCTAGCATCCAACGCCTACCCCCTCTTCCGAAAGCGCCGGCGGATCGCCATCGACAATATCCTGCACGCGCACATCACCGATGATCCCGCAGAAGCCGACCGCATCGCCCGTAAAGCCTTCGGGCATCTCGCCGGGCATATCTGTGAAGCGTTCAAAGTCGGCAGCGTAATCGGCCCCCAAACATGGCGCAGCCACATCACCTTCGACGGCCCCGAAACGGCGTGGAAACTTTTGATGGAGTCGCCCGGCGTCCCCATCATGATTCTCACAGGCCACCTCGGAGCGTGGGAATCAGCCGTCTCGATCATCTCCTATACCCGACCGATGCTCGCCGTGGCACGCAAGATGAATAACCCCTTTGTCGAACGTTATCTGAAGGCACACCACTTCCGCGGCGAAATCACCATCATTAATAAAAAGAAGGGCTTCACTCCCAGCGTCATGCACGAATGGAAAACAAAGGGCGCGGCGATGACAATCCTGGTCGACCAACGCGCCGGGCCCAAGCAAGGCATAACGGTAGACTTCATG